>DOUW01000419.1:572-3155 GCA_003520365.1 Massilia sp. | reverse complement strand
GTGGAGGCGGTGGAGGCCCTGGCGCCGGCGCCGGGCCGCATGCAGCAGATCGGCGGCCAGGACGCGCCGATGGTCGTGATCGACTACGCCCATACCCCGGACGCGCTGGAAAAGACCCTGGGCGCGCTGCGCCAGGTGGCGACCGAGCGCGGCGGCGCCGTGTGGTGCGTGTTCGGCTGCGGCGGCGACCGCGATCCGGGCAAGCGTCCGCAGATGGGCGCGATCGCGCAGATGGCCGACCAGGTCATCGTCACCAGCGACAATCCGCGCAGCGAGGAGCCGGGCGCGATCATCGCCCAGATCCTGGCCGGCATGGACCAGGACCACCCGAGCGCGAAGCACCAGGCGATCGAGGACCGCGCCGCCGCCATCCTGTGGGCGGTCAAGCACGCGGGCAAGCAGGACGTGATCCTGCTGGCCGGTAAAGGCCACGAACCCTACCAGGAGATCAAGGGCAAGAAGATGCCGTTCTCCGACGCAGACCACGCCGCGCTGGCCCTGACCGCGCGGCTCACCATGATGAGGACACACTAAGCATGCGCGGTTCGCTCGCACAACTGATCGCTTCGATGCCCGGTTCCCAGCTGACCGCTGATGCCGCCTTCGACAGCGTCTCGACCGACAGCCGTACGGCACAGGCCGGCGCGCTGTTCGTCGCATTGCGCGGCGACACCTTCGACGCCCACGACTTCCTCGACCAGGTCGCCGCGCGCGGCGTGGCCGCCGTCGTGGCCGAGCGCCTGCCGCAGGGTTGGACCCTGCCGGCCATCGTGGTGCCGAATTCCCTGGCGGCCCTGGGCCAGATCGCGAACAGCTGGCGCCGCCGGTACGGCATTCCCCTGATCGGCGTCACCGGCAGCAACGGCAAGACCACGGTCAAGGAAATGATCGCGGCCATCCTCGCCGCCGCCTTCGGCAACGACGGCCGCCTGGCGACCCAGGGCAACCTGAACAACGAGATCGGCGTGCCGCTCACGCTCATGCGCCTGGACGCCGCACACCGCGCCGCCGTGGTGGAGCTGGGCATGAACCATCCGGGCGAGATCGGCCGCCTGGCCGCCATCGCCCAGCCGACGGTCGGCCTGGTCAACAACGCCCAGCGCGAGCACCAGGAGTTCATGCACACCGTGGAAGCGGTGGCGCAGGAGAACGGCTCGGTCTTCGCGGCATTGCCGGCCGACGGCGTCGCCGTGTATCCGGGCGACGACGTCTACACGCCGCTGTGGCGCGGCCTGGCTGGGCATTGCCGCAGCCTGACGTTCGGCCTGAGCGACGCCTGCGACGTGCGCGCGAGCTATACCGGCACCGGCTTTGGTAACAATTTGAAAGTGACGACCCCCGCCGGCGAATTCGCGGTGAAACTGGCCGCCGCCGGCGAGCACAACGTGCGCAACGCGCTCGCCGCGATCGCCTGCGCGCTCGCCGCCGGCCTCGAACCGGCGACCATCGTGCGCGGCCTGGAAGCCTTCACCCCGGTCGGCGGACGCCTGCAGGGCAAGCAGGCCGCCAATGGCGCGCTGGTGATCGACGACACCTACAACGCCAACCCGGATTCGATGCGTGCCGCGATCGACGTGCTGGCAAGCTACCCGTCGCCGCGCATCCTGGTGGTCGGCGACATGGGCGAGGTCGGGGCGCAAGGAAAAGAATTCCACGAAGAGATTGGCGCCTACGCGCAGGCACGCGGCATCGAGTCCGTGCTGGCGACGGGCGAGCTGTCGCGCCACCTGGTGGCGAGCGGCGCAAGGCATTTCGAGCAGTTTGACGAATTATTGGCAGCACTGGACGAGCAACTGGGCGGCAATTCTGACGCAACTGTGTTGGTGAAGGGCTCGCGCTTCATGAAGATGGAGCGCGCGGTCAATCACCTGATTGGTTCCACAAACACTGGCAAGGACGCCCACTAACACTATGCTTCTCTGGCTTGCACAATACCTGCAGGACTATATCGGTCCGATGCGCATCTTTAACTTCATCACCTTCCGTGCGGTGTCCGCCGCGATCACCGCGATCGCGCTCGGCCTGTTTACCGGCCCGGCCGTGATCCGCAAGCTCACCGAAATGAAGGTGGGCCAGGCGGTGCGCACCCAGGGTCCGCAGACCCACCTGAAAAAGCACGGCACCCCGACCATGGGCGGCATCCTGATCCTGATCTCGATCGCCATCTCGACCTTGCTGTGGTGCGACCTGTCGAACCGCCTGATCTGGCCGGTGCTGGTGGTCACGCTCGGCTTCGGCGCCGTCGGCTGGGTCGACGACTACCGCAAGGTGGTCTACCAGGACCCGGAAGGCATGCGCTCGGGCGAAAAATACTTCTGGATGTCGCTGATCGGCATCGCCGCCTCGCTGTACCTGGCGTTCTCGGTGTCGGCGCCGACCCCGTGGGAAGTGGCGCAGCTGTTCTGGGAATGGGTGCAGTCGGGCTTCTCGATGACCCTGCCGCCGAAGGCCGACCTGATCGTCCCCTTCTTCAAGACCATCAGCTACCCGCTGGGCGTGTGGGGCTTCATCGCGCTGACCTATTGCGTGATCGTCGGCACCTCGAACGCCGTCAACTTTACCGACGGCCTGGACGGCCTGGCG
>DOUW01000419.1:0-453 GCA_003520365.1 Massilia sp. | reverse complement strand
ATGGGCGACGTCGGCGCGCTGGCGCTGGGCGGCGCGCTCGGCACGATCGCCGTCATCGTGCGCCAGGAAATCGTGCTGTTCATCATGGGCGGCGTGTTCGTGGCCGAGACCCTGTCGGTGATCATCCAGGTGAGCTGGTTCAAGTACACCAAGAAGCGCTACGGCGCCGGCCGCCGCGTCTTCCTGATGGCGCCGCTGCACCACCATTTCGAACAGAAGGGCTGGAAGGAGACCAAGGTCGTGGTCCGCTTCTGGATCGTGACGATGATCCTGGTCCTCGTCGGCCTGTCCACCCTCAAACTGCGCTAGGCGACAAGACGCGATGAACTACGAAGGCAAACTCGCACTGGTACTGGGGCTCGGCGAATCCGGGCTCGCGATGGCGCAATGGCTGGCCCGTTGCGGCGCGCGCGTGCGCGTGGCCGATACGCGCGCCGCGGACAAACTCGCGGC
>DOUW01000420.1 GCA_003520365.1 Massilia sp. | reverse complement strand
CCGACAGGGTGCCGTCCTGCACCCAGCGTACCACTTTCTCGTGCGCGACGGCCGGGTCCTGCCCCACCAGCGGCTGCTCGGCGATCAGCATGCCGGCCGCCTTCCACAGTTCGAGGCGGATGCCGACGTTGGTGAACTTGTCGACGCCGCTGTGCCACTTGCGCACGTCGTCGATCCCCTGCTGCACGCGCAGCTGCATCTCGGTGGCCGGCACGAAATAGAGCACGGCCGCCAGCGCCACGCCGGCGCCGAGCAGGAGCCGCACGTTGCGGCTGCGCGCCAGGTGACCGTAACGCATGCACAGGAGGGCACCCAGCACCAGCCCGATCCAGCCGCCGCGGGTGCCGGTCATCACCAGCGCCAGGATGCCGGCCAGGCCGCCGACCAGCGGCCACAGGACCGAACGCCCGGCGCGCCGGAATTCGAGCGCCGCCACCAGCGCCACCATGCTCAGGACCAGGGCGATGTCGCCGAAGGTAATCGCATTCATGAAGCCGCCCGGGCGCTCCATCTCCAGCACGATGCGCTGGTGGCCGATGAAGAACATGGCGCCGATGGCGCCCGCGATCGCGCCCCACCACAGCGCCTGGCGCGGCGGCCGCGCAAGCAGCACCGCCATCGTGGCGGTGACGGCGCAGAACATGCGCAGCGGCTTTTCCAGCGTGTTCAGGGGCTGTTCGGGGCGGAACAGGAAGTAGGCCAGCACCAGGACAAAATTGAACAGGAAGGCCAGCAGCACCCAGCGTACGTCGTGCCAGTGGCGTGCCAGCGCGGCGCGGCCGGCGCCGAACTTCCACAGCGCCGTCAGCAGGAACAGGAAACTGGCGAGCCCGATCCCGACGTGGGTGGTGAGGATAAGCGACGGCACCATGAAGACAAGGGCGCCAGTCCATACCCGCAACGGGGCCGTCGTTTTCAACAACGAATTGTCCATCAGCTCATATGTATGTATGCTTGCTGGAACAGCAAGAGGGTTGATCCGGACGCCGTACAGCCGGCGCCGTGCACCGGAGGGCGCAGTGGACACATTCGAGGCAGAACGACAACTTTTTTCAACCCATTATCGCTGATGGCGGCTGGACTGCCAACACGCGCGCCAGCTGGCCCCCAGTAGCAAAGCAAAGAAAGGCAAGGCAGTTCCATGAACACGGCACCGACGCTTTCCATCCTCGTGCCGGCATACAATGCCGAGCGCCATATCGAGGCCTGCCTGCGTTCCATCCTCGGACAGATGGACGCGCGGCATGCCCTGGTCGTCCTCGACGACGGCTCCCGCGACGGCACCGGCGCCGTGGTCGAACGCCTGCGCGCGGCGCATCCGGAGGCGGCTTTCACGCTGCTCCGCCAGGAGAACGCCGGCATTGCACGCACCCGCAACCGGCTGCTCGATGCCGCCACCGGCGAATACGTCCTGTTCGTCGATGCCGACGACTTGTTGCTGCCCGGCGCCCTCGCGGCGCTCGACGAGATCATCGCCCGCGAGCGCCCCGACGCCATCGCCTGCGACTTCAACGACTGGCACCCGCACGACATGCGGCGCACCCGCCGCGTCTCGCTCGGCTATCCGGCAGGCGTCCGGATCAGCGACCGCGAGGCGATCCTGCGCACCTTCTTCGCCGACCGCCATTCCTACGTGTGGGCCAACGTGCTGCGGCGCGAGATCTATGCGCGCCAGCCGGCGCCGCTGTTCCCGCCCGGGCGCGACTTCGAGGACGTGACCGTACTGGCCCAATTGCTGGCCGATTGTACAAGCCTGGTGCGCCTGGCGCAGCCGACCATCGACTACCGCCAGCACCCGGGTACGCTGAAACGCGGGCTGTCGCGCAAGTGGTGCCTCGACTTCGCCCAGGCGGTGCTGCACATCCGCGAGCATTTTGCGCAACTGCCGTTCAGCGACGCGCTGCGCCTCCATATCGACGCCGCCGCGATCCACTTCTACATCGTGATCCTCAAACGCACCTATGAGCTGCCGCTGCGCGAAGGCCGGGACGCCCGCGCCGAGCTCGAAGTCCTGCTGCGGAAAAGCCTGTTCCACGAGCTCGGCACGGCACTGGCGGCGATGGAAGCGGGCACGCTGGAAAGCGCCGACCGGCGCGCCGACCGCAAGGCCGCCGCGCAAATGCGCAAGCTCCTGGCCGGCAATCTCGCTTTCGTCCTGGGCAAGCTGGTAGCCCGCAGGCTGAAGGTGTGGCAGCGCGCGGCCGCGGCGTGAAGCCCCGTAGGGTGGGCGGCTCCACCCGGGGGGCGT
This sequence comes from Massilia sp., assembly GCA_003520365.1. Lineage (GTDB taxonomy): Bacteria > Pseudomonadota > Gammaproteobacteria > Burkholderiales > Burkholderiaceae_D > Telluria > Telluria haematophila. Next base: position 5,482 of record DOUW01000420.1, on the reverse strand, counting down.
GAGCAGCCCGCGCCTTGCATGCCGCCCACGCGTTCAACGATCCCGTGAAACCTCGCGTCTGCTCGCCTGTGCGTTGAACGCGTGGGCGGCATCCGGGTCGCGGGCAGCACAAACACCCGGGTGCAGCCGCCCACCCTAGGTCTTAATACTCGACCGCCACGTCCTTCGCGCCCAGGTTCAGCTCGAGCGCGTGCTTGAGCGCGTCGGACGGCGCCACCCGCCATTCGTCGCCCAGCTGCAGCGTGCACTCGACGCCTTGCGGCTTCACGCGCAGGCTGACCGGCAGGCCGTCCGGGTTGCGGTAGGGCGCCAGCACCTCGGCCATCTTGGCCGGGCTGATCGTGCACTCGATGTCCATCTCCAGCTTGTGGCCGTAGTGGACGCGGGCGGCGGCGATGTCGAACACCTTCTCGGCCGTGATGCGCAGGCCGCCGTTGAAGCGGTCTTCCGACACCTTGCCCACCACCAGCAGGAATTCGTCTTCCTTGAAGACGTTCTTGTGCTGCTCCAGCAGCTCGTTATAGATGGTGACCTCGACCACGCCGGTCTTGTCGTCCAGCGCCACGATCAGGAGCTTGCCGCGCTGGGTCATCTGAGTGCGTACGCCCGTGATCACGCCGCACAGCATGCGCGGCTCGCGCGACGGCTCGAGGTCCTTCAGCTTGGTCTTGGCGAAGCGCCGCACTTCCTGGGCATACGAGTCGAACATGTGGCCCGACAGGTAGTAGCCGAGCGCGATCTTTTCCTCGGATAACTTCTGCCGGTCGGTCCAGGGCGTGGCCTTGACGTAGTCGGGCGGCGCGATCAGGTCGGAATCGTCGCCGCCGAACAGGCTGACCTGGTTGGCGGCCGCTGCCGCCTGGCCGGCCGCTTCCATGGCAAAGGCGACCGAGGCCAGCAGCACGGCACGGTCGACCCCGAATGCATCCATCGCGCCGGCGCGGATCAGCGACTCGATGGTGCGGCGGTTGATCTGCTTCTTGTCCACGCGCTTGCAGAAGTCGAACAGGTCCTTGAACTTGCCGCCCTCTTCGCGCGCCGCGATGATCGCCTCGATCGCGCCCTGGCCGGCGCCCTTCACGCCGCCCAGGCCGTAGCGGATGTTCGACACCTGCTTGCCCGTCACCGACGGCGGCGGGCCTTCCGGCGTGAAGCGGAACTGCGATTCGTTCACGTCCGGCGGCAGGATGGTCAGCTTGCAGACGTCGATCGCGTCTTCGACCAGGATCTTGATCTTGTCCGTGTCTTCCATCGCCAGCGACATGTTGGCTGCCATGAACGCGGCGGTATGGTGGACCTTCAGGTAGGCCGTGTGATAGGACAGCAGCGCATACGCGGCCGCGTGCGACTTGTTGAAGCCGTAGCCCGCGAACTTCTCCATCAAGTCGAAGATCTCGTCGGCCTTTTCCTGGCTCAAGCCGTCCTTGGCGGCGCCGGCGCGGAAGATCGCGCGGTGCTCGGCCATCTCCTCGGCCTTCTTCTTGCCCATCGCGCGGCGCAGCATGTCCGCGCCGCCCAGCGAATAGCCGCCGACGATCTGCGCCATCTGCATGACCTGCTCCTGGTAGACCATGATGCCGTAGGTCTCGGACAGGATCGACTCGGTGCGCGGATCGGGGTAGTCGAACTTCTCGCCGTGCTTGCGCTTGCAGAAGTCGGGAATCAGGTCCATCGGGCCCGGACGGTACAGCGCAACCAGCGCGATGATGTCCTCGAAGCGGTCGGGGCGCGCGTCCTTCAGCATGCCCTGCATGCCGCGCGATTCGAGCTGGAAGATGGCGACGGTCTTCGCCTCGGTCAGCAGTTTATAAGACGGGCGGTCGTTCAGCGGCAGCTTGGCCAGGTCGAAGTCGGCCATCGCCGGATCGAGCGCCTTGATGTAGTTGACGGCGCGGTCGAGGATGGTCAGCGTGGTCAGGCCCAGGAAGTCGAACTTCACCAGGCCGACGGCCTCCACGTCGTCCTTGTCGTACTGCGAGACCACGCCGGCGTCGCCGCCCTGGGTGTAGAGCGGGCAGAAGTCGGTGAGCTTGCCGGGCGCGATCAGGACGCCGCCGGCGTGCATGCCGATGCCGCGGGTGATGCCCTCGACCTGCTGCGCGAGATCCAGCAACTGCTTCACCTCTTCCTCGTTCTCGAGGCGCTCCTTGAGCAGCGGTTCCTCTTCGATCGCCTCGGCGATCGAGACGGGTTTGCCTGGCTTGAACGGAATCAGTTTCGAGATGCCGTCGCAGAAGTTGTAGCCGAAGTCGAGCACGCGGCCGACGTCGCGGATCGCGCCCTTTGCCGCCATGGTGCCGAAGGTGGCGATCTGCGAGACTGCATCACGTCCGTACAAATCTTTCACGTGCTGGATGACGAGTTCGCGCTTTTCCTGGCAGAAGTCGATGTCGAAGTCGGGCATCGAGACGCGTTCCGGGTTCAGGAAACGCTCGAACAGCAGGTTGTACTTCAGCGGATCGAGGTCGGTAATCTTGAGCGCATACGCGACCAGCGAGCCCGCACCCGAGCCGCGGCCCGGGCCGATCGGCACGCCGTTGTTCTTGCCCCACTGGATGAACTCCGCAACGATCAGGAAGTAGCCCGGGAACTTCATCTTGATGATGGTCTGGTTCTCGAACTCCAGGCGCGCATCGTAGCGCGGGCGCTCCTTCTCGCGCACTTCCGGATCGGGGAAGAGCTGCAGCAGGCGCTCTTCCAGGCCCTTCTTGGTTTCGGCGACCAGGAAGTCGTCGATGGTCATGCCCGGCGGCGTCGGGAAGTCCGGCAGCTGCGGCTTGCCCAGCGTGAGCGTGACGTTGCAGCGCTTGGCGATCTCGACCGAATTGGCGAGTGCCCCCGGCAGGTCCTTGAACAATTCGGCCATCTCGGCCTGCGACTTGAAGCACATCTCCTCGTTGAAGCGGCGCACGCGCTTGGCGTTGGCCAGCATCTCGCCTTCGGCGATACAGGTGCGCGCCTCGTGGGCGATGAATTCGTCCTTCTTGAGGAACTGCACCGGGTGGGTCGCCACCACCGGCAGCCCCATGCGCGACGCCAGCGCCACCGAATGGCGCACCTGCTGCTCCTGGTTGGCCTGGCCGGCGCGCTGGATCTCGATGTAGAAATGGCCCGGGAAGATGCGCGCCCAGCGCTCGGCCGCCTTCTCGGCCTTCGCCAGGTCGCCGTTCTCGATCGCCTGGCCGATGTCGCCGAAGTGGGCGCCGGACAGCACGATCAGGCAATTGGCCTGGTCCACCTCCGGCTCCAAAGTGGATACGGAAGTTGCCAAAGCCTCAAGCCACTCGACGCGGATCTCGGCGCGGCCCTTGTACTGGTTGGTGAGCCAGGCCTTCGACAGCAGGTCGCACAGCTGCAGGTAGCCGCTGCGGTTCTTCGCCAGGATCAGCAGGCGATGCGGCTTGTCGCGGTTGTCGTCGTTGGTGATCCAGGCGTCGACGCCGACGATGGGCTTGATCCCCTTCCCGCGCGCCGCCTTGTAGAAGCGCACCATGCAGAACATGTTGGCCAGGTCGGTGACGGCCAGCGCCGGCTGCTGGTCCTTGGCGGCGGCGCCCACCAGCTCGTCGATGCGCACGAGGCCGTCGACGATGGAGTATTCGGAGTGGACGCGAAGGTGGGTGAAGATCGGGGAAGTCATCCTGGCATTTTACCGCGTCGCGAACCCGACGACACGGTCCTCGACGGTTCCGGCAATGCCAGGCTGCGGACATGCAGTTGCATAAAAACAACCCGCCAATGCACAAAGTTGTTGCGAATATGCAAGCTCGTCAATACCATTCCTGGTCCAAAAAGAAACACTTATTAACAACAAGGCAAGAATGTGCCTGAAACAGACCCTGGCTGGCGCCGTCCTGGCCGTCATTAGCACCCTGCCTGCGCAAGCGCAACAGCAGCAAACCCAGCTCGACTGCAGCAAATCCTTCGGCTTTCGTGCCGACGTCGATGGCGCAATAGGCGCTACCTTGTGCAGCGCGAATGTCGACAGCTTCATCGACTCCGCCAAAAACTTTAGCTTAAGTAACAGCAATTACAGCGAAGCCTCGGCCGCCATGGCCCAAGGCCGTTTCAACGATGTCAACGTCGTGCTGCAGTACGAACGCGCCTCGAACGTCCTTCAATACCGTTTCACTGAACTGGGCATTTCCGGTTCGTTCAGCGGCGCCACCCGCGAGCAGTCCGAAGACCAGTTCGTCGAGTTCATGAAAAAGTCGGACATCCTGGGCAAGGTCTTGCGCTACCAGGCGCAGCACTCCGCGACGAGCGCGATCACCGGTACTGGCGGCGCCATTCCCATGCTGGCCACGGCTGACTTCGCCAGCGGATTCGACGCCGCCAGCCGCGCTGGCCAGGAAAATGCCAATGTCAACAACCTGCTCGGCATCGGCATGGGATACAACACCTATAACATCGATGGCCAGGAAGACAAGGTCAAGACCGTCTCGCTGCCGCTGTCGTATACCGTGCGCAGCGACAGCGACCCGCGCCGCCAATTGGTGCTGAGCATGCCGATCACCCAAGTGACCACCGGCGGCGCGCGCGCCTACCATGCCGGCCTCGGGATGGCGGTGCGCCTGCCGCTGACCGAGCGCTGGACCGTGTCTCCGGGCGTGCGCTACTCGGTCGTCGCCTCGCGCGACCGCGCGACTGTGGCGACCGTGATGTCCGGTTCGCTGATGAGCACGTATGTGCTGCCGCTCGGTAAAGTCGACCTCGCCATTGGCAACATGATTGGTCTCTACCAGACCGGCAAGTTCTCGAACGGCGATTATTCCTTCGATCCGGGCGTCAAGCTGAAGCTGACCCGTAACGGCCTGATGGGCGCTTTCCCGACCGCCCTCTTCGGTGGCCGCATCTCGGCCGAGGTATCGCTGATCGACACCCGTTATATCGGCGACAAGCCTTTCGTCAGCGACAGCCAGGAAGTCGGCATTACCCTGGGCACGAATGCCCGCGCCAGCAATGCGCGCAGCTTTACTCGCGTCGGCCTGTCCTATAGCCGCAGCAACGTGGACAAGGGTGTGAACCTGAACATGGGTTACTGGTTCTAAGTCAGGTACGCCTCATCGGCTGACAAGGCGGCTCCACAAGGGCCGCCTTTTTTTTACGATAAAAGAATGCAAACAGCCCGGCAGGCCGGGCTATCGAAGATCGTCGGCACACCGGCCGTTGCCGCAGTTGGCCTTCGAAGCGCGGACCCGACGAATCGCTCAGCCACAGGCCCAGGACGTTGAGCCGCACTGGCAGCCGGCCGCGCCCGCGCACAGTTGCGACAAGACAACGGGATGGCCGGCGCCGGCGTCATCTTATAATACTGTCCACTTGCGATCCGGCCGGCCTGGCCCCGTTTTCAACAAGATGACCCGACTCCACCCTTCCCTGTCCGTGCTACCCTGCGCCGTGCCGCTGCCCCGCGCCTCAAACCGATGAACCCGGCCCCGACCACCCTGCTGGGCCTGCTGGCGGCAGCGCCCGCGGCCGA
>DOUW01000258.1 GCA_003520365.1 Massilia sp. | reverse complement strand
GGTGCCAGTGCATGTGCCGGCCGCCGCGCCCGGCGCGCCGATCGTGGTCGCCGGCACGGTCGCCGATGAAGCCAGCAAGGCGGCCCTGCTGGGGCGCCTGCGCGCGGTCTACGGCTTTGATCGCGTGGTCGACCAGCTCTCGGTCGGCAGGGTCGCTACCCCGGCCAACTGGAACGACTACGTCGGGCGCCTGATCGGCCCCAACCTGAAACTGATCAGCCGCGGACAGCTGAAAGTCGACGGCAACAACGTCAGCCTGCGCGGCGACGTCGCCAGCGAAGCGCAGCGCCAGCAGATCGCCGGCGACATCGCGGCCAGCCTGAACCCGACCTACACCGTCAACAACGGCCTGCGGGTAGCCGCCTCGGAGCAGGGTGTGCTCGACGCGGCGCTGGCCAACCGCATCATCGAGTTCGAGTCGGGCAAGGCGGCGCTCACGCCTGCGGGCATGGAGATCCTCGACCAGATGAGCGAGGCGCTGAAAAAACTCAACGGCATCAAGGTCGAGGTCATCGGCCACACCGACAACGCCGGCTCGCGCGCCGGCAACCTGTCGCTGAGCCAGGCGCGTGCCGAAGCCGTGAAGACCTACGTGACCGGGCGCGGCATCCATCCGGACTCGATCGCGGTGTCGGGCGAAGGACCGGACCGGCCGGTGGCGGACAATCGTACAATCGAGGGCCGCGCGCGCAATCGCCGCATCGAGTTCAAGGTTGTCCAGTGACCGCACGACCCGCCAAAAGATACCTCCATCTCCTCCTGATTTCACTCTTCCTTGCCGCCGCGCCGGTGCAGGCCAGCACCTGCTACGGCCGCGTCGGCGCCGGCAGCATCGCCGGCGCGGTCGCGCTGCCTGCCAGCGGATTTAACTTCGAGGCCTACAGCCGTCTCGGTGTCCAGATGGGACGTACCCACGTGCATGCGCGGGTGCACGAGGTCATGCTCGATGCCTACGCGGCGCTGGCGCGCAACGCACCCGGCAAGCGCTTTGTCTACGGCGAAACCGGACTGGAACACGGTGGCCGTATGCGGCCCCACAAGACCCACTAGAACGGCCTGTCGGTCGACTTCATGGTGCCGGTGGTGGACAGGAACGACAAGTCGGTGCCACTGCCTTCCTCGCCGTTGAACAAGTTCGGCTATGGGTTGGAGTTCGACGCGCAGGGGCGCGCAGGCGAGCTGCGCATCGATTTCGAGGCACTGGCGGCCCATCTGGTCGCGCTGCGGGAAACTGCGCGGCGCAAGGAGGTGGGGATCGCGCTGGTGATTCTCGATCCGCCGCTCATGAACGAATTGATGAAGACGAGCCAGGGGAAGAAGCTCCACGGCTTGCCCTTCATGAAGGGCAAGCCGTGGATCCGGCACGACGAGCACTACCACGTCGACTTCGCCGTGCCGTGCAAGCCGGCGCAGGCTAGGGCAGGGTAATCGTCACGTTCGCCGCGCGCGGCGGCAGCTTCACCAGGTCGTTGTAGGCGGCCAGCGTGCTCTCGGTGTCGTGCGAGAGCTTGGCGCGAAAACCCACAAAGGCGGTCAGGCCGGCGAGGGCGAACACGGCCGACAGCACCCACAGCGACAGGTCGCTGCGCAGGGTGTTGGTGATCTGGTCGGGGCGCTCGGCGTGGGGCGCGAAGCCGCGGTTCTTGCCGCGCATGCGGGCGATCTCGTCGCCCAGGCGCGCCACCAGGTAGTTCAGCTTGTCCTGGCCGTCGAGCGCGTAGCGGCCCTGGAAGCCGAGCAGCAGGCACATGTGGAAGACCTCGAGCGCCTGCAGGTGCACGCTGCCCTTGGCGCGCAGGTCCTCGAGCCGGTGGAAGAAGTGTTCGCCGGCCAGCTGGTCGCCGAACACGCGCAGCTGCAGCGGGCGCGTTTCCCAGGCTTCGCGCACTTCGTAGTTCGAGCGCAGGATGATCTCGTCGACCGCCGAGCAGAAGGCGTACTTGGCGGCGGTGACATCCTCGGCGGCGACGCCGAGCGCCCTGGCGTTGCGGTCGACGTCGCCCAGGAAGGCGGTCATGTGGTCGGCGAACGCGGTCTTGTCGTGCGGGCCGCAGCCGTTCTTCAGCAGGAACAGGGCGTAGAAACCCTCGTACATCAGGTCGACCAGGTTCTGCGGGGCGTTGCCGGCGGCGCCGCGGCCGGCCTGGGACGCTGCGCGCCGTTCGACGTGGGCGCTCATGCGACCACCGCGATCAGGTCGAGCTGCAGGTCGCGGATCCCGTTCGGCACATAGATCGAGATCGCCTGGGCCTTGAGCATGTTCTCGTAGAGGGTGCCCTTATTCTCCAGCATGAAGTAATAGGTGTCGGGCCGCACCGGCAGCGCCGCCGGCACCTGGGGCGCGTGCAGCAGGCGCACGCCGGGCATGGCCGAGAGCACGAACTTGTCGACATCCTGCGGCGCGCCGAGCTTGAAGCGCAGCGGTACGATGTCGACCAGTTGCAGCGCCGGCATGTCGGCCGCTACCGCGAGATACAGCGTGGTCTGGGCGTTGATCTTGCCCGAGTCGAGCGCGCCCAGGTGATAGGACGGACGCTCGTTCGACAGCGGGACCGAGAAGTATTTCGAGGACACGACGGTGTCGAGCAGGTCGCGCAGGATGTCGACCAGGCGCGCGAACGCCGGTCCCGGATCGAGGTGCGAATAGGCCGGCAGGTCTTCCAGCTTGTGGCTGCGCGAATAGGCCATCAGGCCGCCCGCCAGCGCCAGCAGGTCGCCGAACAGGCGCTCGGGATGCAGCTCGGGATGGTTCAGGTAGTGCGACAGCGCCGCGTAGCCGGTGCTGGCGGTGTGCAGCAGCCAGAACGAAGACATGTCGCCGCCGCGGATCTCGACCACGTTGCGGCTCGGCTCGCGCATGTGGCCGTACAGGGTGTTGACCTTGGCCAGCAGCTTTTCCATCAGGCGCGCCACCGCGTTGTGCAGGCCGGGTGCGCCCTCGATCGACACGCTCGGCGGGATGAAGCCGGGATCGACCTCGAAGCCGCCGGTCGCGACCCGGCGCAGCCGCACCAGCGGAAAGCTGTCGAAGGCTTCCAGGGCGTCCAGGTCCGATACCAGGCGCACAGTCTTGCGCAGGTAGACCACCGGCGCGTCGGCGGCGCGGGTGAACAGGTCCTGGGTCTCGCGTTCGTGCTGGACGTAGCGCGCCTCGCCGTGCTCCTCGTCGGGTTCGGCGCAGTTCTCGCCGTGCGGCTTGAGCGCGGGCAGGGCGGCGTGGAAGGTGATGCTCTGGGTGCTCGGCGGCAGCTCGCCCAGGCGCACCTGCAGGGGCAGGGGATCGAGTTCGGGCGCGCGGTACAGCTCGCCGTCCGGGAACACCAGCGACAGCGCGTCGATGCGCAGCGTGTCGGACTTGAGGGCTTCATGGTCGATGGCCAGGCGCCGCACGCCCCAGCAATACGGGTGCAGGGCGCGCGCGGTCTGGTTCAGGCGCGCCTCGTGGTAGCGGTCCTGCTGCTGGAAATGTTGGGGGCGCAGGAACAACCCTTCGCCCCACAGTAATTTCGATGGCATGGTCACAGCGTACCTCTCGGAAATTGTTCTCGGAAAATGTTGAGCTTGATCGAAAGCCGCACCGGCTTATTGACAGCGCGCAGAGCCGAGCATCTTGACTTCCGGCGTTGTCGGTTTCGCGCCCAGTCCGGCCGACAGCGCGCAGGCGTGCAGGCCGACCGTCAGCCCGGCCTTTTCGGCCTCGGCCGCCGCAAACGTCAGGCGCCAGCGCTGCGGCGCCGGCGAGTGAAAGAGCGCGACGATGCCCACGAAGCCGGCC
>DOUW01000257.1 GCA_003520365.1 Massilia sp. | reverse complement strand
CAGTGGCTGGGGATGGCGGGCGGCCTGCTCGGCGTGCTGCTGGTGGTCTGGCACAAGCTGGAGGCGGCCGGCGGCGCGGGACCGGGCGCCTACGCCGCCGCCGTGGTGGCGCTGGTTGGCGTCACGCTCGGCACGCTCTACCAGAAGAAATACTGCGCCGGGATGGACCTGCGCACCGGCGGCTTCATCCAGCTGGCGGTAGCCACGCTGGTGGCGCTGCCGCTGTCGCTCGGCCTCGAGGGTTTCGCGGTGCAGTGGACGCCGACCATGCTGTTCGCCACGGGCTGGCTGGCGGTGGTGAATTCGATCGGCGCGACCAGCCTGCTGTTCGTCCTGATGCGCAAGGGCGAAGCGAGCAAGGTGGCCAGCCTGTTCTACCTGATTCCCGGCGCCACCGCGCTGATGGCCTTCGCGGTGCTGGGCGAGACCCTGGACCCATTGGCGCTGGCGGGCTTCCTGGTGACGGCGGGCGCGGTCTGGCTGTGCACCCGTGCGCGATATCACCAGTGATGCGCCGGGTTACACTTGAAAAGGCATGATCGACTCGACGCAAAGGAACTGGCTTGGACGACTTCATCGGCATTTACGACGGCGCGCTGACGCCCCAGCAATGCGACGCCATCGCCGCGCGCTTCGACGCCAGCGACAAGGTGGTGCGCGGGCGCACCGGCCAGGGCGTGGACGTGACGAAGAAGGACAGCTACGACCTGACCATCGCCCAGCATCGCGAGTGGGACGACGTCAACGCGCTCCTGACGCGCGCCGTCGCGCGCCACCTGTGCGACTACATCGACCGCTACCGCGCCCTCGTCACCGGATCGCTGGCGCCGACCCTGGCGCACCCCACGACCGGCGCGCCGACGCCGCTGACGCTGGAGAATTTCGACGAGCTCGCCGCGGCGCGCATCGAGCCCCTGCTGCAGGCGCTGTACCGCTGCGGCCCCATCAACCTGCAGAAGTACCTGCGCGGCAGCGGCGGCTACCACCACTGGCATTCCGAGATCTATCCGCAGAACGCCAGCTGCGAGTCGCTGCACCGGGTGCTGCTGTTCCAGTTTTATCTCAACGACGTGGAGCAAGGCGGCGAGACCGAATTCCTCTACCAGGGCCGCAAGATCGACGCGCGCAAGGGCCGCCTGATCGTGGCGCCGGCCGGCTTCACGCATACGCACAAGGGACATGTGCCGGTGAGCGGGGACAAGATCATCGCCACGTCCTGGATCCTGTTCCAGCGGGCGGAAAACCTGTTTTCGTAAGGTGGGCGTGGCGCCCACCTTGCAGCATGGGCGGCGACCGCGGTTCAGCGGCCGCGCCGTCCGCGTGACGCCCTGTCGTCAGGGAATCGGGCCCTCGCCATCCCAGCTGTCGCACCATGCCACGCAAGAGTTCAGGCGGGGCACGCAGTAGCTGGGCCGGTATTGGCCGCTTTCCATGCAGGCCTCGTAGGTCGCCTGGCAATCCGCGACGCAGGCGTTATAGTCACCGGCGGCATAGGCATAGGAAGCGCTCAGGCCGAGTGCAAACAGAAACAGGCGGAACTTGGTTTTCAATGCGAATCTCCTTTTGTCGATCAAGACGCGTGCTGCGCACGACGGCCGCCGTCTGGTACGGCCACCGGCTTTTTCTTGCGCAGGGATGGCAGCGGCGTATCGCCGGTCACGGAATCGGACCGGTGCCGCCGTACGAGCCGTCGCACATCGCCGAGCAGGTGCTCATGCGGCCCTGGCAGTAGTTGGGGGTGAAGTAGCCGCGCGACATGCAGTCGACGTACTTCGCGTGGCAATCCATGATGCACGCGGTGTCATCCTCGGCGTAGGCATAGGAAGCACTCAGGCCGAGTGCGAACAGGAACAGGCCGATCTTCTTTTTCAAAGCAGTCTCCCTTCGTGGTCAAGGACGCTGGCACAGGCGCGGCGGCCGCCGTCCGGTACGGCCGCCGCACAGTGGACTGCTGTCCGGTCAAGGAATGTCGCCGTTGCCGTCCCAGCCGTCGCACATCGCCAGGCAGCGGCTCTGGTGGTAGCCGCAGAAGTTCTCGCCGTAGCCGCCCGCCACGCAGGCGTCGTACCTGGCGAAGCAGCTTTCGAAGCAGGCGATATAGTCGTCACCCGCATAGGCATAGGACGCACTCAGGCCGAGGGCGAACAGGAACAGGCCGATCTTGTTTTTCAATGCAATCTCTCCTCTTGGTCGAAGACGATGTACGACACGCGGCGGCCGTCGTCTCGTGCGGCTGCCGGCATTTCTCCTGACGGCGAAATTCGGGTGGGCTTCTTGTTGCGTTTCCGGCAAAGTTACCTGTAAAGACAGGCGGAACACAGCTGGCAGAGTTGAGAGGTCGCGATATGCGTGCGTGCCATACCGCGTGGGTTCAAGAACCCACCCTACGCCCTTGCCGAAGTACGTAACTTCGGTTTGGTAGGGTGGGTTCTTGAACCCACGCGATCACACCGCTGCATACCGCACCATGGACGAAAAAAAAAGCGGCGCACGAGGCGCCGCTTCTTATGGAGCTCGAACAGCTCAGTTCTTGACCACCGCCAGCCGCGGTTCGTCCGCGATGCCGAAGCGCGTGCGGATCGAGGCCGCGATGCCTTTCGCATCCAGGCCGACCGACGCCAGCAGCGCCGCCGGGTCGCCCTGGTCGATGAACTTGTCGGGCAGGCCGAGGATCAGCAGCGGCTTGACGATGCCGGCTGCCGCCATCGCTTCGGCCACGGCCGCGCCGGCGCCGCCCATCATGGCGCCCTCTTCCACCGTCACCAGGTAGTCGTGCTCGGCGGCCAGCTGCTTGACCAGCTCGACGTCGAGCGGCTTCACGAAGCGCATGTTGGCGACCGTGGCGTTCAGGTCGGCACCGGCACCGAGGCTCGGAGCGACCATCGAGCCGAAGGCCAGGATCGCGACCTTCTCGCCCTGGCGCTTGATCTCGCCCTTGCCGATCTCGATGCTGGTCAGCTCCTCAGAAATCGCGGCGCCGACGCCGGCGCCGCGCGGATAGCGCACTGCGGCCGGGCCCGGGTAGTGGTAGGCCGTGGTCAGCATCTGCCGGCACTCGTTCTCGTCGGACGCGGCCATGACGACCATGTTCGGGATGCAGCGCAGGTAGGCCAGGTCGTAGTTGCCGGCGTGGGTCGCGCCATCGGCGCCGACCAGGCCGGCCCGGTCCAGCGCGAAGGTCACGTCCAGGTTCTGCAGCGCCACGTCGTGGATCAGCTGGTCGTAGGCGCGCTGGAGAAAAGTAGAGTAGATCGCCACCACCGGCTTCATGCCCTCGGTCGCCAGGCCCGCGCCGAAGGTCACCGAGTGCTGCTCGGCGATGCCGACGTCGAAATAGCGCTCCGGGTACTGGGCGTGGAAGCGCACCATGCCCGAGCCCTCGCGCATCGCCGGCGTGATGCCGACCAGGCGGCTGTCGACGGCCGCCATGTCGCACAGCCAGTTGCCGAACACCTCGGTGTAGGTGATCTTGGCCGGCGCGGTCGCCGGCTTGATGCCTTCGAGCGGATTGAACTTGCCGGTGCCGTGGTACAGGATCGGCTCGGCCTCGGCCAGCTTGTAGCCCTGGCCCTTCTTGGTCACCACGTGCAGGAATTGCGGACCCTTGAGCTTCTTGATGTTTTCCAGCGTCGGGATCAGCGAGTCGAGGTCATGGCCGTCGATCGGGCCGATGTAGTTGAAGCCGAATTCCTCGAACATCGTGGCCGGGACCACCATGCCCTTCGCGTGTTCTTCCAGGCGGCTGGCCAGCTCGCGCAGGGGAGCCGGCAGCACGGTCTTGCCGACGTTCTTCGCCGCGGCGTAGAACTGGCCGCTCATCAAACGCGCCAGGTAGCGGTTCAGGGCGCCCACCGGCGGCGAGATCGACATGTCGTTGTCGTTCAGGATCACCAGCAGGTTGCAGTCTTCCTCGACGCCGGCATTGTTCAGGGCCTCGAAGGCCATGCCCGCGGTCATCGAGCCGTCGCCGATGACGGCGATCGCGTGGCGGTGCTCGCCCTTCAGCTTGGCGGCCGCGGCCATGCCCAGGGCGGCCGAGATCGAGGTCGACGAGTGGGCGGTGCCGAAGGTGTCGTAGATGCTTTCGTCGCGCTTCGGGAAGCCCGACAGGCCGTTCAGCTGGCGCAGGGTCGGCATGCGCTCGCGGCGGCCGGTCAGGATCTTGTGCGAATAGGTCTGGTGGCCGACGTCCCACACGATGCGGTCGTGCGGGGTGTCGAACACGTAGTGCAGCGCGATGGTCAGCTCGACGGTGCCGAGGTTCGAGGACAGGTGTCCGCCCGTCTTGGCGACCGACTCGAGCAGGTACTGGCGCAGTTCGTGCGCGAGCGGCGTGAGCTGGGTGCGCGGCAGCTTGCGCAGGTCGGACGGGTCATTGATGTTGTCTAACAGGTTCATTTAGGCCTTCCGCTGCACGATCAGGTCCGCGAGTTCGCGCAGCCGCAGTGCTTGTTCTCCAAATGGCGCCAGCGCATCGTGCGCCTCGCGCCGCAATTGTTCGGCCAGCGCCTGCGAAGGCGCCAGGCCGAGGATCGACACATAGGTCGGCTTGTTGTCGGCGGCATCCTTGCCGGCCGTCTTGCCGAGCGTGGCCGAATCCGCGGTGGCGTCCAGGATGTCGTCGACGACCTGGAAGGCCAGCCCCACCGCCTTCGAGTAGGCTTGCAGGGCGCCGAGTTCGGCGGCGTTCAGGTCCTTGCCGCACAGCGCGCCCAGCAGGACCGAGGCGCGCAGCAGCGCGCCGGTCTTGAGCTGGTGCATGCGCTCGAGCTGCTCCAGGTTGAGTGCCAGGCCCACGCTGTCGAGGTCGATGGCCTGGCCGCCGCACATGCCGCTTGAGCCGGCCGCCTCGGCCAGCAGGCGCAGCATGCCGACCAGCCTTGCCGGCGGCAGC
>DOUW01000259.1 GCA_003520365.1 Massilia sp. | reverse complement strand
GGTCGATCATGGGTAGGCCTTCCAGGTGAGCTGGAAATGCGGGCCGTCGACCAGCGACTTCCAGTCCCCGCCCCACTCGATCGCCACGCCCAGCTCGGAGGCGGCCGCCTTCATGGCCTTGGCCAGCTTCGGGTAGAGCGGCCAGTCCCAGCGCACCTCGGCGCCGATCATGGCGGCCAGGGCGACNNGGCGCCGATCATGGCGGCCAGGTCGACCGCGCAGGACATCCCGCACTTGTTCGCCGTCGGCAGGTGGCGCGAGCGCGAGGTCTGCGAGGCACCGGCCGCGACCAGCTGCTGCTGGCGCGCAGCGGTGCGCACGCCCTCGGTCACCATGAAATCGACCTCAGTCAATTCGATGGCGCGCTTGACGACCTTGACCAGGTCAGGGTGCACGCCCTCCAGGCGCGAGAGCGAGCGTGCGCTGAGGCGGAATTTATTCGTTGTCATGGGGCATATCCTTCGGTGATGGTGGGAATTTTGCGTCGAGCAGTCCTTCCAGCTTGAACAGGGCGCGGCTGCCCATGTGCGCGCCAATGCCGGTGAGGGCGTAGGTAAGCGACATCGGGAACTCACGCCACTGGCATAGGTGCGCGATCACCACGCCAGCCAGGCCCGAGATCACGATTTCGCCGATCAGCTCAGTGAAGTTCCAAACTCGCACGTGGTTGGCGCGCATCTTGCGGACGAACGCGGCCACGCCGCCGAGCAGGGACAGGACGACGATCCAGACCCAGGGGAGGACGCTGGCCCAGTCGCCGACGGCGCCCGGTTGGTGCGGAGGTTTTTCGATCATTGGTTGCCTTTTCATTGGGCGTAAAAAAAGCCGCTGGTCGCGGCCTGGAGGGCGTGCCCGCCGATCAGGCGCGCATCATCTGGGACTTCGGGTAGAAGCACTGGAACAGGTCGTTCGGCGTGACGCGGTGCATCTCGTCCGGATCCAGCAGCGTGACGCCGCCGGCCATCAGCATCGCGAACACCAGCTCGCTGCACCACCACTTGCTGTCGTCGTTCCAGTCGTCGGACTTCAGCAACGGCAGCGCCAACGCGCCGGCGAAGTCGTACGGCTTGCCGGCCTGGGCCTCGGCGAACGCGCGCGCGGCGTCGACATCGAGCACCGTGACGTGCATGTCCTGGTAGCGGACGATACCCTTCATGATGTCGGCCACCGGGCAGGCCCGGCAACCGTGCGTCATCGATGCCTCGTAGGCGCGGTCGTCGATGACCGCAACCACGTGACTGAAGAAGCGCGAGCCGGTCAGCGTGGCGATGGCCAAGCTGATCGGGTTGTACGGCCAGCGCGAGGTAAAGCGAAGCGTGACGATTCCTGGACGTGGGTCCATAGGTTCTCCTCAAAAGAAAGGGGTGCTACTGCTGGATGCCGGCCATCAAGGCCTGGAGGTCGGCGTCGAACTGCGCCTGCACTGCGTAAAGCTGGGCGTGCGCGCCGGCAGGATCAGCAACGATGGCGCGCACGCTCTCCTTCGCGGCCAGGCGCAACTTCCGGATTGCGCTCAGCGCCGCGCGCCACTGGTCGGCCGTAGCGATGATGTCGTCCGCTGCCTGCTGCGCGGCCCACCCTTTCGGATCCGACCAGCTGGCGACGTCATCGGGCACTTCGCCGGCATAGCCCCGCGCCCGGTACTCGCGCGCCTGCTGTTCGGCCTGCTGGTACTCGATGGCGCGAGCCGGGTCGCCGATCGCCAGCAGCCGTGCGGCATCGCCGGCGGCGTCGATCTGCCTGATCGCCTCGGCGCCCAGATCCTGCAGCGACATGCTCTCGACCCAGTACAGTCCGGCGGCCACGTCCCAGTACAGCACCGAGGTCGGGGTTTCGCCCTTCCAGGTGATCGGACTGTCCAGCATCACAGCCCGCCCTTCCACGCCAGAGATAAACAGCGAGCCGTCGTCACAGCCCACGCCTGGCAAGCAAGCGCGGACCCGGCCACAGGGCAGCACATCGGCGAAATAACGTTCGATCATACTGGCGTCCCATGGTTGACGATGATGTTCTTGCCAACGTTGACCGACTTCTGCTTCGAATCGGTAACGATGGCCGTGACGTCATAGCTCAGCGTTGCATTCGTACCGGAACCGCTAAACGATGTGCTCGTGCCGGTCTTCTGGCTCATCCTCATCACGCCGGGCGTGCCTGTCGAGTAATCTTCGGTGAGGATCCACCGCACCGTGTACGGCGCAGTGCCACCTGTGATGTTGACCTGCAGGAAGCCGTAGCCTGAACTGCCATTCGGGTAGGTGCCGCCGCCCGCCGTGCCCGAGAGCGTCGCCGTCAGTACGGAGTTGATGGCGTTGGCGCCAGACGCCACCTGCTCCGCCGGTACGCCGGCGACGTCGGTGCCGGCCGGCGCGCCTACAGTTGCGCCATCCTGCGGTTTGCCGGAGCCGCCCACCGATGCCCAGTTGTTACTCGAGAGCGGCCCAAACCGAATACCTGAAAGGGCCGCGGCACTGGAACTGAACGAGCTATCGAAAAACAGCGGGGAGCTAAGTGGCGCAGGCTGGTTTGAGGTGTAGAGTACCGCTCCGTTTTTGCAGTACCTGATTGTCGAGCCGTCAAAAATGACGGCAAGTATGTCACCAGCCACATACGAACCTATGGCGCCGCGGGGAACGTTGCTCTCGATAACCCCCAGCAATCCACCCGATTGCAATTCCAAACCAAAGTCGAGCGACGTATAGCTGGCGTCTGTATTCGGATCAGAATTCAATCCGAACAACAAGTCACATCGCACATCGGCTCGCACGCTCGCATAAGCCCCACCGATGTAGCTCTCCAGGCTTACTACAGAGGTCGCCCACGCCGGCGTGCCGCTCGCCTTGGTAAGGCTGTTGCCATTGATCGCGATCGCACCGGTAGCAACCAGAGTCAAGTCCGACGACGCGTTATCGGCTGGCCGCCCAGGTCCGCCTACACCTGACCACTGCGCCAGGGTGGCTGACTTGGCCGCGATGGCGTTCAGCAGAGCCTGCTTCGCGTCGAAGTAGTTCTTGAAGTTCGCGCGGTAGGTCGCCCCTACGATGCTGATCGCCGTCCCTGGAATCGTGGAGAACTGCGTTCCCAGGCCAGTGATGTACGAGCTCAACGCGTTGTACGCCGCCGTGTAGGCGGTGCGCTCCGCGGTGATGCCCAGGCTCGCGGCCTGAGCATCAATCCCAGCCCGTTCTCCCGCGATGGCATTCCAGCGTAGGACCTCCGCCGGCTTTTCCATCGGCGACAGCAGGTCGTCGCGCGCCATATCCGCGATGGCAGCGTTGGCTGCGTCGGCGGCCGTCTGTGCTGCTGCAAGAGCCTCGATGGAAACGGATGGTGCAACTTTTCCAACAGAAACCCAATCCACCTCGAAACTGTCCGTGGTGTTGGTAGCCCCGAAGTCGAAGCGAAGCTTGGAAATCGTACTGACCGACCAGTCGCCTATGCCAGCCATCGACCACTCGACAGTTACCCATTGATTCAAGATCGTCGGGTCCGGCATCACCGTACCCATATGGCTTCCGGATGCACCATGGACTGCGCCGCCAGTCGAATTGGCACTCGTGCTGAAATACAATTGGCCCGCCCAGGCTGTGCCACCTACGCGCTTAATCCTGACGCGAACCTTGTCATAAATCGAGCCATCCAGGCTAATGGTCGGCGAATTGAACATCGCATCGCCCGTCGATGTGAGGGTGACACTATCCGGATTCGGCGTAGGATTGATGTTAACGCCAGACCATCCTTCCAGACCGCCCTGGAATTCCCACGTCTTCAATGGGATGAACTGAGCGCGCGCGGCTGCGGTAGCAATACTATTCAGTACCGCCTGACGCTGGGTGTACAGGTTGGCGAAATTCGTGTTGAACGTCGCCCGCACCACCGCATTGTCCTTGGTGTAGTCGGTGTATTCGAGCGAAGTAAGATACGTCGCAAGCGTGCTGTACGCCGCCTCATAGCCTGCGGTGGGAACGCCGAGAGCAGCGGCTTGACCAAGAATTCCTGCCCGCTCGTCGGTCAGCACCTTCCACTCTCGGACGATCTCGATTTTTTCAACCCGGTCGAGCTTGCTGTCGCTGCTCATCGAGTCCGCACGCGCCATCGCAGCATTGGCCGCCTGCTGAGCAGCGATCAGGTCTGCCGCGTCGTACATCAGCTGTGCGGCTGCCCACTCCCCCGCCGAGATGGCATCGGTGGCCGTGGCCGCGATCGCCGTCGCCTGCGTCGTGTGGAGGTATTGCCCACCTGCCGTCGGAATGTAGGTCAGCCAGCCGTTGTTGATGCCGGTGATCGCACCCGTTGCGAACGTGTACGTGCTGTTGGCCGATGGCAATGCCGGCGCCGTTGCGCTCGCACTGCGCTGGTACAAACGCACCGTCGCATTGTTCAGGCCCGGCGCGCCAGGGCCACCGTCGGACGCCATCACGACAGCGCCCGACCACTCACCACTGGCAATGGTATCCGTCGTGCCGGCCGCGGTCGCACTGGCCGAGGTGACGTAGAGCGGGTTGCCGTCGGCAGCCGGAATCGTCTTCTGCCATCCGTTCGCCAGCGTCGCCGTCGTGATCGCACCAGTGGTGAAATCGTAGGTCACCGCGCCCGGCGTGCCGGTCGGCGCCGTCGCCTTGCGCTGGAAGGCGAACACCCGAGCGTTGCTGTAGCCGGCGGGGCCGGTGCCAGCAGCAGCCGGCGCGTAGCCGGCCATCGTGACAGAAGCATCCGCCCAATCAAACGGGTCGGTGCCGGTCGCCGCAACGCCCGAAACGCGCGCAGTTGCTGCCCATAGCATCGAGTTGCCGCCGGCCGGCGCGGCCGGCTCGGTCAAACTCCAGCCTGTTGGCGCAGCACCGAAGGTTCGAGTGCTCCACTGGTATGCGGCGGCGCCGGCCGGCGCTGTCGGCTTGTCCGGCGCCCACTTGTAGACCGTCGGCGCCGCGGTCAGCACCTCCACCTGGTAGACGGTGGCGACGGCATTGGAGCGCGCGTTGAGGGACGGATTCACGCACCGCGCGCGCACGACGTAGAAAAAGCCTGGCGTGATCGGCGACAGGTAGGCCTGGGTCTCATCGGCCGACACCGTGGTGCGCTCCCACGTGGGCGACGACACCGCGCGCCATTCGATTTCCACCTGCACCCCGCTGGCCCGAGCCATCGCCGGCCAGGTCACCAGGATGCGCGGCACGGTCGACCCGTCAGCCTGGCGCAGCAGCGTGGCCTCGCCCGACGTGCACGAGAGCGAAGCCGGTGCGTCTACCTTCCACGGATCCGGCAGATCGGTGTTGGGCGTGCTGTCCAGCACGGTAGCGTCAGCATAGTCCCAGATGCTCGCCGCGTCTTCCTTCAGCGTCAGCTGCACGGCCGAGTTTGGCGCGTACGACTTGTCGGTGATGCGATACACCTTCGCGGTCTGGCCCAGGAACTTGCTCGTGTAGGTGACGCGCTGGCCGACCTTCAGTGGCCATGCCTTCAGCGAGAACTCGGCCTTGATGGTGAAGCCGTTGCGCTGGTCCTCGGTGAAGATGCGCGCCAGGTTGGTGACGCGCTGCAGCGATTCGGTGAACGGGAAATCGATGTTCGTGTACAGGTCGCGCCCGTCCGCCTCGCGGTAGGTCGGGTTCTGGTAGGGCTGAAAATCGGTCTGGACGTACTTGTTCTCCGGGCCGATGTACTGGCCCTTTACGCCGTTGTACACGCTGGCGTCGGATACGCCCGGGTTGACCGACATGCTGCCGACGATGTCCTCCTGCGTCAGCGCTGCAACCGGCGCGATGTACTTGCCGGCGTAGACGTCCCAGGTGGTGGCGACCAGGCCGCCGGCCATGGCTTGCGCCATCGCCTCGAGCACACCCTTCTGATCCTGGTCGGAGCTGACCGTGCCGTTGATGGTGTAGCGGGCGCCGCCGGTTGGCGCTGATTCATCGCAGACGTTCGCCGCGGTGATGAACTGGGCCAACGGCAGATCGCTCATCGGCACGTCGCACAGCGGCGACGTCAGGTAGTCCATTATCGCCAGGGCGGGATTCTGCGACCAGCGGGTAACGCCGTCGCGCGGATCGTACAGCTTGCGCCCGCGGATGACCGCGTGGATCGGCACCAGGCCGCCCTGGAACTCGGTGTGGTTCAAATCCAGGGTGATGACGGTGTAGCACATGCCGCGCAGTACGGACGTGACCGGCCACTTGTCACCCACGATAGATCGCAGGTAGGCGTCGGCTTCGTCATTGGCGTTGCCGAGGTGCCGCTGCACTCGCACCACAGGGTTCTTCTGCTTGGGCGTGCTGTCGCCGATTTTCTCGTTGAACCGGCGCAGCACATAGCGCTCATAGGACACAATGAGCTGGCCGCTTTGCGCCACCGTCACCGTCTGGCCGTTGATGCTCGTGATCGCAACCCGCTGCATCCTGGACCCGGTACCAGAGAAGACCCACACGGAATCCTTGATCGGCGGGAAGCGCAAGGTGAAGGTCGGGCCATTTACGATCTCTTCGGTGATCTCAAGATCGGGGTCGGTCGCAAACCGTCCTGCAGTCGGGTCGCCGTTCGTGTCGATGCCGTCAACGATCGCGTTGTTGACCCAGACCTCCTCGATGGCGTCGCACTCGTGGGCGGCATGGACACACACCAGGTGGCGGAACTGGTCCTTGTCGCCGCTCGTGAACATCGCCACGATGTCGGCGCC
Source organism: Massilia sp. (assembly GCA_003520365.1). GTDB lineage: Bacteria > Pseudomonadota > Gammaproteobacteria > Burkholderiales > Burkholderiaceae_D > Telluria > Telluria haematophila. The sequence goes on along the minus strand of DOUW01000259.1, from coordinate 7,808 downwards.
GACCTTGGCGCGACCGTAGATGTAACGGTGCGGCGCCTCGGTTGCGATGCGCGTGACCATACGGTCCTTCATCGAGGCGTTCAGCTCGTCGCGCGCCTTGCGCTCGGCCTTGCGCGCCTGAGCGGCGCCGTAGATCGCGGCGCCAGCACTGATAACGACCGATGCAACAGCGATGATGGCGGCATTCGCGGCAGCCCACGCGGCGGCAGCGGCAATTACTGGTGGCATTCGGGGGTTCCTTTGTTTTCCGGAGCATGGCTCCATGCGTACTTCGCTTCGAGCCGGTCGAGGAACACGAGTCCTTCCTCGCCGACGGAGACGACGTGCGCACCACTGAAGACGAACGCGGTGCCGCGGATAATCGCGAGGTCGCCGTCCGTGGCGAGGTGCGGATTGATCTGCGTGAGCTCGGCATCGAACAGCGCATCCAGGCCGCCAAGGTCGGCAACCTTGCGCGCCGCCTCGAAAGCGCTGGCCCAGGGCTTGTACTGGGTGAGGTAGTCTCGCCCGGTGGCGATCTCCAACCAGCCCACGCTGAATAGCACGCAGTCGTGCACGCCCCATTTAAACGAGCGGCCAAGGTGGCCGGTGATGTAGTCGTGGAGCTTCATTGCTGTTGGAATTTCTTCGAGAGCCAAACCGCAGGGTTGCTGATCAGGTCGTTGAGGTAGTCCAGCCCGGTGTCTCCCGGGTGGTCCTTCTTGTGCTGGGCGGCGTTCAGCCGGAATGGCGGCCGGCGCTTCAGCCCATAAGCGCTGGTCTCGCAGCGCAGGGTGATCGTTCCGCTCTCGTCGTCCACGCCCACGTTGAGCGTATCCATTACGCCCGACCAACATTTCTCGGGGGTGCCCACCATCTGGAAGGACTCGTTCAGCGGGCACATGTACATCCGGGCGGCCCGGCCGCGGTACTCCTCGACGGCGCCGACGGCGAGTGCGAGCCATGCAGGCTGCGCTGCGTTGAGTGTGAAGTTCAGGGGCTTCGATTCGAGGCCATCCGATTCCTGGATGGCGCCAATGGTGCCGATGGTGCCTACGCCCGACCACTCGTAGCCGCCCCAGGTGATGGGAATGTTGGCAGTGGACACGCGCGAGGTGGCAGAGGCGAACTGGAATTCGACGAAATAAACGACGCGCGTGACTGGCTTGGCCAGCTCGGCGTTCTGCTGTGCGGTGGTCATCGGATCCTGATTCCAAAAAAGAAAAGGGCGCCTGCTGGAGGCGCCGCTGTTGTTGAGTGCCGGGTTACGGCCGCCAGTCCTCGAGCAGGCTGATGCTCATGCCCCGGACAGTGCCGGGGACGTACTCCCAGCTGGCCTTCGACTCGGTGCGCCGGAACAGCGCCTTCGGTCGATCCCACGTCACGGCGGCGCCGGCCACGAGTGCGTTGCGCAGGGCCGGCTCGAAAGCCACGGCGATGACGCCCGAGGCGTTGGCCACGGCGTCGGCGGTGAGCATGACAACCTGCTGCGTCAGTCCGGACCCGACACCCAGGTAGTCGCCGGCGAGAAGCGTTCGGCTGCCCTGCCCCGACGCGGTGATGGTCATTGCCGTCGAGCCCTGGGCCGTGGCGCCCGCCGTCATCGTGCCGCGCATCGTGCCGCGCGGGATCGGCCGGCCGAAGTTCCAGAGCGCCACCTGGTTGGTGCGGCCGCGCAGTTGCAGCATCAGCGCCTGCCATAGTTCGGGCCTCTTCAGGCTGGCAGTGATCGTGGTCGCCCACAGCGGCGCGCTTCCCTCGATGGCCTGGGCGCCGAACATCGAGCGGAACTCGACGTCCATGCGCTGCTGCTCCCAAGTCTGGGCAGCAACCGAAAGCCCAGCTGGAACGTTTATTACTGCCATCAAATCCTCCCTGCGCGCTGCAACCGGTCGACCAGGTCGGCGTTTGCCTGCTGGGCCACCATCTGCATGTCGCGTTGCACCTGCGCCCGGTCGCTGCGCGAATCGATGTTGAAGTTCGGGGAATAGGTGACGGAGACCGCGCCCCTGCCGCCGGCGCCGCCGTTCGCGGCCAGGCCTCGGATCACTTCAGCCTGTGCTTTCGGCAGCACCATCTCCTTCTCGTGAAGCTGTGTGACAGGATTTTCGCCGGCTGGGATGTCATAACCACCCTCCGCCGACGCAATCGTGGTGCCGATCACGATGCCGGCGCTGGCATAGCCCATGCCTCGCACAACACCGGCCATGATGGGGCCGACAACGGGGCCCATGGCGAGCGCCTTCGCAGCTGCAAGCTCGGTGTTCATAATAATCTCGGCCACCGCGATCGCCTTGTTGGCGACGAAAAGCGCCTTACCGAGCGCCGTCTGCTCCATGCCGGCCTGTTGCAAGATGTTGTAAAGCTGAGCAGATGAGTCGCCCGCCATTTGTACCGTCAACATATTGGCCTGCATGCGCATCTCCAACATCGCCTGTTGATGTCGCTGATTCTCACTCTCGATCGCCTGGTTCGCGGCCATGGTGTCAGCCAGCTCCTGGTCGCGGTAAGCCTGCAGGTCTCGCAACACGTTGGCGTGGTTCCGATTCTCCGACTCCATCGGACTTTCGAGCGACTGGATGAGCCCCATGCCAACGCCTTTGGTCGCGGCATTGTTCGCGGCATCAGCCTTATCCTTGGCTTCTTTCCGGAAGCGATCGATGGCGTCTTGCGAGATCGCACCCTGCTGCTGGGCGCGCCGGATCTTCTCGTCCACCTCCAGCTGCGCCCGCCGTGCGTTGGTCAGCTTCTCCACTTCCAGAGCCGACTTGCCGTACAGGTCATTGCTGAACTGCAGCTGACTGGTGGCCTGGTCCTGCTGCCGGCTCCACGCCTCCATCTCCCGAGTGAGAGCGGACTGCGCCGCGCCTTGCTCGAGCAGCTCTTGGGTGCGCGCTGCCTGGGCGTCGCGCAGCGCCTTCTCCTTCGCGGCGCCCTTGTCCTTGATCTGCAGGTCAATCGCATCGCGCGCCGCAGCGTCCTTGGCCTTTGCCCGGGCGCCTTCCAGCGCCGTGATCTCCGCGTTGTAGGCGCGCACTGCAGCGTCGCGCGCCGCGTCGATAGCGGTCAGCCGGGCTTCGTTGTAGTACTCGAACCCGATCAGGCCTTGCCCGCGCAGTTCATTCATGGCGCGTTCATGCCGCACCAATTGATCCTGCTCTTCCTTATACGCCCGCTCGATACCGGCGATCCGCGCCTGCAGCGCTGACGCGGCCGCACCGCCATCATCATTACCACCGCCGTACTTGAGCGTCTTCCGCTTCTCTGGAGCAGGTCCTGCGCCAGGTAGCAAACCGGCCATCGCATCGGCGCCAGCAGCAGCTTCTGCTTCACGACGAGCGTTGATCCGCGCAAGGACCGCCTGCTCCATCGTGTTGGCCGGCTTGTTCCACAGGTCGTCCAGTTTCCTGTTCGCCTCGTCGACAACCGCATTGCGCTCCTCGAGCGCCGTCCGGATTGTTTCGATCGGGTTGATGCCCTGCGCCAGGCTCCGAGCGATCGCTTGCGGGCTAGCGGTCACAGCAGCGGTTACCAAAAATTCAATATCCGCGCCGACCGCTTTGAAGCTGCCGCCAATAGTAGACAGCAGGCGCGGCAGAAGCACTGCTACGTCGACCACGCGGGCCAGGCCCACTGCGGTATCGTCCGCCCAGCTATCGACAGCGATTCCCGTCAGCTCTCTAGATTCTTTGATTCCGTCCGAGATTCCGCCAACGAAATCGGTCATCGCCGGCAGCGCATCTTTCACGATGGACGTTGCCACCTCGTCGTACTTGACCTTCATGCGACCGAGGTCGTCCTGGTACTTTGCCGCGGCGGCGGCGGCCTCGGCGCTTTCACCTGTGAAATCGTTGAGGCTTTCGGCAACGTCGTTCATGTACGGCAACATTTCGGCCGCCGACTTGTTGATCAGGTCGGTCATGATCGCGGCCTTGCCGGCGCCGTCTTCGTAGTCCTGAAGAGCGTTCGCGATGTCGACAAACTGCTGAGCCGGATCCCGCTTTTCGATACCGTCGATGGAAAGTCCCAGCGCCGCCATCGCCTTCGCGAACTTGCTTCCCTTCTCGTCGGCGGTCGCCATATTCTTGGCCAGCTTGACGATCATGCCGTCGACCGTGCCAATGTCGGTTCCCGTGAAGGCGGCAACCTTCCCAAGCTTCGATAGCATCTCGGCCGAAGCGCCGGTCTTCTGGATCATGTCGTCCAGGCGGGCCAGGCCATCGACTGCCCGGTTCACTTCGCCAACGAGCGCATCGAAAGTCAGCGCGACGCCCAAGAAGCCGAGAACGTTCTTGACCTGATCGGCGGCCGCATTCATGCGATCCATCGTTTTTTCGGTCGCTTCCGCGGCGCGGCTCATGTCCGCCGTGAAGCGGGCGATGTTGGCCTCCAGGTTGACGACCAGCCGCCCCAAATCTGCCATCGATTACTCCCAAAAAAATGCCTGCCCCTATCGTGGAGGCAGGCCAAACATTGCTGCGCGGATCAGGTTCGACTGAGCCACTGGATCGTCGAGCAGCGTCGGCTCGGCTTCCTCGACGACCTCGCCGGTCGCCCGCCAGTGGATGAAGTCCTCCGGCTTGTACGGCTCGGGCCGCGTCTTCGGATCGCGGTTCAGGTTCGCCAGCAGCGATGCCGCTGATCCGTGCCGCTCGTCAGCCACCAGGTCGCCGAACGGCTCGATCTGGTAGAACGCCATCCAGTCGGTGAACTCGGCCGAGTCGATCTCGGCCTGCAGTTGCCTTACTGTTTTTCCGAGGGCGAGGGCGAGGCGGAACCAGAATCGTCGCTCTGGGTGCTCGCGGAGTTTTTTGCGGCATCCGACACCGCGGCGCCGCCCAGGCCGTTGAGGCGCATAGCCACCTCGGCCAGCACGTCGAGCGCCGCGGCGCTCTTCTCCATCAGCGCCTCCATGTCCTCGATGGCGAACAGCCGGGCGCCGTTCTCGTCGACGCAGGTCGCCACCAGCAGGGCGGCAGATACCTGACCAGGAGCGGCCTTGCCTTCTTCGTTGGCGATCGCGCCACGGAACTCGTCGCGCTCGGCGCCGGTCATCATGCGCACGCGCACGGTGCCGCCCCATTGAGGGACGGGAACGTCTTCGTGCTTCAGGTCTTCAGCGCCGAGGATGGCAGCTTTGTTCAGCAGTTTCTTCATGTTTAGCTCCAGGTAACGGCGCCGTCGATCTTGGTGTCGACCTTGCCTTTCATGACCGCGTTGACGCCGCCGCTGACAGGGGCAGTTTTCACGAGCGCGTTGTAGGTGGCCACCGACTGATCGGGCAGTTCGAGGCGGAAGCCAGTGGAGGCGCCGCTCGTGCGCGCGGCACGCAGAGCGAGCTGACCAGGGTCCGCCACCAGGCGCTTGACCTCGAAGCCGAACTTACCGTTGTCGACCAGACCGCTGACGTATTCCTTGGCCGTCGAGTCCAGATCGGTGGTGTCCAGATCATCGGCCGAGCCGTCGAAGCCGTCGTAGGAAAGGAATCCCTTGATCTGGGTGTAGGCGGCCGGCGTCGCATTACCGCCCGAGGTATAGGCAAGGCCAGTCGAATCCAGATCGAGAATGGCGAAGGTGTTGTTCGTCACGTTCGAGACGACACGCTTCGTGCCATTGAGCGATGCCGCGATCGTCCCAACGACGCCGGCGATGTCGACAGCGAAGCCGTTTTTAAAGCCGTGATTCGCAATCGTCACGATGGTCGGGTTGCCGGGCGTGATACCCGTGATGGTCTTCGCGCCGCCAGTGCCGGTGGCGATGAAGATTTTGCTGCCTTGTGCGGAAATACCGGACATGTTTGATCCTCTTGGACGTAAAAAAACCCGCTGTCGCGGGCGGGCTTGGATGAGTAAACCGGGTTACGGGTGGATGGTCGAGATGTCGAGCATCGTGCTGTGCAGCTTTACTTCCGGCTCGTAGCCGTCGAGCTCGAGCTGGATGACGTTGTCGACGTCCCAGGTCTTGAGCGCGGCCTTGATCGCCTTCGTCTTCGCGTCGACGTCTGGCGAGCTGCCGTAGATGTCGATCTGGATCCTGGTGGCGGTCTCGTTGTCGGCGCCGCCGTTGTCGTCGAGCGTGACGCCCTCGACTGCAGCAACGCGCAGGAACCTGGCATACGGAGCGGGGGCGTCGTCCGGAACCACGTTGCGGTACGCCTGGCCGCCCATGATCGGGTCGACCAGGGCGAAGAACTCGGCAAGGATGTCCATCAGTTGCCTCCAGCTAAGTCGCGCGCGTGCTTCTGGATGTGCTCGTCCAACTTCTCACCGATGCGGTCGATCGCGGCATCCTTGTTGGCCTCGAAGGCCGGCCGCATGTATGGCTGCGCCGGCATCTTGGCCGTGCCGAATTCCTGGAACTTCCAGTAGAACGAATCCTTGTCGACGTTGCGCGCCTTGCCCGACAGGCGGGACTTCTTGCCGCTGCGCGTGTAGACCGAATAGTTCGCCCTGATCAGCTCGCCGCCCTGCGTGTCGCGCTCGCGCTTCATCTGGATGTCTTTCTTCAGCTCGCCGGTGTCGACCGGCGCGCGGGCGCGGGCGTCGTTGCGAATAATGGCGGCGCCGGCGCTCGTGGCGCCGCGCAGTCCGTTCCTCGCAAGCCGGGGCCCGAGCTTCTTCAGGTTCTCGGCCAGCTCCTTGAAGCCGGTCAGGTTTCGCGAATCAGCCACGGTTGGCTCCTTTCGAACACATCAGTTTCAGCGCCCCGCCCTGCTGCTCGAGCACCGCCTCGATGTCGTAGATGTCGGCGCCGTGCACGATGCGCATGGAAGCGATGACGCCAGCGCGGCCGCGAATCTCCCACTCGGTCTGAACCGAGTTCTGCGTGCCGCCGGCGGCGACGTACTGCCGGCCGGTGAGGTCGCGCTTGCCGGCCCAGATCTTGCCGTCGCCGGTTTCGATGACGTTCTCCCAGGTCTCGGTCGGCGCGCCGCCGGGCGCCTTTCCCTTCACCTTCTTCTGCAAGGTCACGCGCTTGTTCAGTCGGAATGCGATCGTCATAGCGCCGGCACCCACAGACTGTCGAGCAGACGATCCAGGTACTCGACGTTAAAGGGCTTGCCAACTGGGGAGCCGCCGCCGACAGCGGTTTCGAACTGCACCTGCAGCTTCGCCAGGATGTAGGTTCGAACCTCATCGGGGATAGTCGCGGCAGTCGGGCCGTAGCCTGCGGTGTAGTCGACGGTAACCGCGTTCACATGCGCCTCCGTCGCTGGCCAGGTTTTGCCACGAGCGGGCACGATGTAGCCCGGTTTCGTGACCTTGTCGACGTAGTAGTCGGCTGGGTGCATCGTCTGCTCGATGCCGTTCTGATCGAGGTATCGCACTGCTTCGACACTGAACGTCGGCGCGCTCAACTGAATGGCGTCCGGAAACTCGTCGAGGGTCAAGCGCATGCCTCGGTTGACGAAGCACCGATGGGTTTGCGTCTCCGCCTCGACCGTGATGCCCTTGATCCAGATGCCGATCGTGATGTCGAGCGAGGTATCATCCTCCTCAATGCGCAGCGCCTGTTTGGCCTCGGCCATCGTCAGGGCGAGCGCCACCGGCGCCGATACTTGTTCTTTGCTCATCGGTATGCTTTCTCTTTTGCTGATGGCCGGCTGCCGCCGACCTGGACGCGGCGCGCCTGATACTCCCGGCGCCGTGGTGCATAGCCGTTGCCGGCCGGCGCCCGGACGAATTGACCTCCGCCTGTTGCCGTCGCAATGCCCGCAAGGCCGCAAGCCACTACCCCGAACGGCTCCGCAGTGGCTGACAGCTGAATCGTGCCTGCAGCGATGACGCCGCCCACGGAGGCTTGCGCGCTGACGGGAGCAGGCGCTGCGG
>DOUW01000260.1 GCA_003520365.1 Massilia sp. | reverse complement strand
GGCATCGAGCTGGCGCCGCTGCCCTGGCTGGCCAGCTGGCTGCGCGCGCGCTTCGCGGGCAGCCGCGCCGTGTTCCTGCGCGGTGACTACGAGTCGCTCGATTTCGCCGACTACGACGCCGTGTTCGCCTACCTGTCGCCGGCCGCCATGACGGCCCTGTGGCACAAGGCACGGCGCGAGATGCGCCCCGGCAGCATGCTGATGAGTTACGAGTTCGCCATTGCCGAAAGCACAGCAAGCATCGCGGTCGACGTGCCGGAGACTGGTCGAACTCTCTATATATGGCACTTTTAGGCGACATTCCCGGCACTTTTACTTGCTCACAGGCCATTCTCCCGCTATTGTTCCAGCTATTGTAGTTCCCTGCGTAAATGTTTTTTTCGGGATGCGAAATCCCTGAACATCCGAAGCGTCCGCCCGCTGGTTATTCCTCTGGAGCAGTGTCTTGTTAGTTATTATTGGTTACGTCATTGTCTGTGCCTCGGTGTTCGGCGGCTTCATCCTGGCCGGCGGTCACGCGGCCGTGCTGTTCCAGCCGATCGAACTGCTGATGATCGGCGGCGCGGCCGTGGGCGCATTCTTTGTCGGTAATAACAACAAGGCCATCAAGGCCACCATGAAGGCGCTGCCTTCGGTGTTCAAGGGCTCGGCGTACACCAAGGAAATGTACATGGAGCTGATGGCGCTGCTGTTCGACGTGCTCTCCAAGGTGCGCAAGGAAGGCCTGATGTCGATCGAAGGCGACATCGAGGCGCCCGAGGCCAGCCCGCTGTTCTCCAAGTACCCGCTGGTGCTGGCCGACCACCACATCGTCGAATTCATGGCGGACTACCTGCGCCTCATGGTCTCGGGCAACATGGACGCCTTCCAGATCGAGAACCTGATGGACAACGAGATCGAGACCCACCACCACGAGGGCGCGGTGCCGGCCCACGTGATCGCCAAGCTCGGCGACGGCCTGCCGGCCTTCGGTATCGTGGCGGCGGTGATGGGCGTGGTGCACACCATGGAATCGGTGGGCCTGCCGCCGGCCGAGCTGGGCATCCTGATCGCCAAGGCGCTGGTCGGCACCTTCCTCGGCATCCTGCTGGCCTACGGCTTCGTCGGCCCGCTCGCCAACCTGCTCGAGCAGAAGCTCGACGAGTCCTCGAAGATGTTCCAGTGCGTGAAGGTCACGCTGCTGGCCAGCCTGAACGGCTATGCGCCGGCGCTGGCGGTCGAATTCGGCCGCAAGGTGCTGTACTCGACCGAGCGCCCGAGCTTCGCCGAGCTGGAAGAGCACATCAAGAAGTCCAAGGGCAAGTAAGCCGCACGCTGTTCCCACCATTCACTGACCTACACGAGTACCCATGGCCGACGAAGGAATGCGCCCGATCATCGTCAAGCGGATCAAGAAGACCGCCGGCGGGCACCATGGCGGCGCCTGGAAGATCGCCTACGCCGACTTCGTGACGGCGATGATGGCCTTCTTCCTGCTGATGTGGCTGCTCGGCTCGACCTCCAAGGGCGACCTCGAGGGCATTTCCGACTTCTTCAAGAACCCGCTGAAGGTGGCGATGTCGGGCGGTTCCGGCTCGGGCGACAGCTCCTCGGTGATCAAGGGCGGCGGCACCGACCTGACGCGCCGCAATGGCCAGGTCAAGCACGGCGAGACCCCGCCCGAGCACAAGACGTATGACCTGAACGCTGCCAAGGCCGCGCTCGAACGGGCCGAGGGCGAGCGCCTGCGCACGCTCAAGACCAAGATCGAATCGATCATCGAAGCCAATCCGACGCTGAAGAAGTACAAGAACCAGCTGCTGCTCGACATCACCAGCGAAGGCTTGCGCATCCAGATCGTGGACGAGCAGAACCGCCCGATGTTCGCGCTCGCCAAGGCCCAGTTGCAGCCCTATACCCGCGACATCCTGGAAGTGCTGGGCATGGTGCTGAACGACGTGCCGAACCGGATCGGCCTGTCGGGCCATACCGATTCGACGCCGTACTACAGCGACGCCGGCTACAGCAACTGGGAGCTGTCCGCCGACCGCGCCAACGCCTCGCGCCGCGCGATGGTGGTGGGCGGCCTGGCCGACGAGAAGATCCTGCGCGTGGTCGGGCTGGCCGCGGCCGCGCCGCTCGACCGCGCCGACCCCTTCAATCCGATCAACCGCCGCATCAGCATCATCGTGATGAACAAGCGCACCGAAAACGCCGTCATGCGCGACGCCGCCACGCTCGACGTGCCGGCCGAGGACGGCGAGGCGGCGGCGAAGGCCGTCACCGCGGCCACGCAATGAGCTGCCTCGTCTGACAGGAGGACAATAATGACAAGAAAAAAGATTTTGGGCTCGCACGTCAAGCGGCTGCTCTCCGGCGTGTCGGCGCACGGGCGACGCCACCTCAGCGAGGTCGAGACCGACCTGCTGCAGACCGAGCTGCTGCTGGAGGAAGCGATCGAGAAGCTGACCAGCAGCTTCATGGCCATCCATGGCGCGGTCAGCGCGCGCCAGGAGGCGATCGACCGCCTGCTGGCGGGCGGCACGCCGACTCCCGAGGACAGCGCCGCGCTGGCGGCGATGAGCGGCGAGATCGGCGGCCACGTGAACACGGCGATCACCAGCATGCAGTTCCAGGACATGACCAGCCAGCTGATCGACCGCACCCTCAAGCGCGTGACCGGCCTGCGCGAATTCCTCGGCACGCTGGGCGAGCATGGCTCGGACATCGCGCCGGAGACCGGCAGCGAGGAGATCGTCGATCGCCTCGGCAAGGTCAGCATGGCGCTGGCCATCCAGTCGCTCGAACTGCGCAGCGTGCTGCGCAAGTCGGTCGAGCAGCGGCATCTCGAAAGCGGGGACATCGAACTGTTCTGACGGTTCGCCCACCACAACAACCATCCCCGGCAGTGTACCGGGCACAGAAAACAGCAGGAGCAAAACATGGCTAAAACAATTCTCGCGGTCGACGATTCGAGCTCGCTGCGCCAGATGGTGGCGTTCAGCCTGAAGGCGGCCGGTTACCAGGTGGTGGAAGCGGTCGACGGCCAGGACGGCCTGGACAAGGCGCGCCAGCAGACCGTGGACCTGGTCCTGACCGACCAGAACATGCCGCGCATGGACGGCCTGGCGCTGATCAAGCAGCTGCGCGGCTTGCCCGAGTACCAGAAGGTGCCGATCCTGATGCTGACCACCGAGTCCTCGGACGAAATGAAATCGAAGGGCCGTGCGGCCGGCGCCAACGGCTGGCTGGTCAAGCCGTTCGACCCGCAGCGCCTGATCGAGGTCGTCAAAAAAGTGATCGGCTGATGCGGATGCATCGCCCACCGCACCGGAATCTGTCATGACGATCGACATCAGCCAGTTTTACCAGGTCTTTTTCGACGAAGCCGAAGAGCTGCTCGCCGAAATGGAGCGGCTGCTGCTGGCGGTCGACCTGGCCGCGCCCGACGCCGAAGACCTGAACGCGATCTTCCGCACCGCCCACTCGGTCAAGGGCGGCGCCTCGACCTTCGGCATCACCGACATGAGCGAGGTCACCCACGTGCTGGAATCCTTGCTGGACCGGATCCGCAAGGGCGAGATGGCGCTCACCTCGCAGCACGTGGATGCCTTCCTGGCCGCCAAGGACACGCTCAAGATGCAGCTCGACGGCCACCGCAACGGCGCCGCGGTCGACCAGGACACGGTCGCCAACGTGCGCATGGTGCTGCACGACCTGTCCGAGGGCCTGGTGCCGGTCGCCTCGCTAGTAGCGCCTTCGTTTCTCCACGCCGAGCCGAAAGCCCAGACCGGCGAGGGCGCGCACCGCTACAAGATCGAGCTGCCCAGCGTCGCCCAGCGCGACATCAACGCCCTGGTGGACGAACTCGGCCTGATGGGCCGGGTCTCGGTCACGCCGCTCGAGGGCGGCCGTAGCGCGCTGATCATCACCACCCACGAGAGCCTGGACGACATCGTCGCCATCTGCTCGTTTGTCCTTGATCCGGACGACCTGAAGATCTTCGAGGCGCCGCCGCTCACGCTGGAACAGCGCGCGCTGGAAGCGGCCGAGCGGGCCCGCATCGAGGACGAGCAGGGCTACGGCTTCTTCGACCCGGCCGACGAGGCGCCGGCCGCCACCGACGAGCGCTCGGACGACGAGCGCGGCTACGGCTTCTTCCAGCCGATCGAGCAGATCCGCGCGATGGCGGGCGCCGAGGCCCAGCCGAAGGCGGTCGTGGCGGCGGCAGCCGTGGTGGAGCAGCACGAAGAGAAGAAAGCGGTCAAGAAGGACGAGAAGGGCGCCGAGTCGTCCTCGATCCGCGTCTCGGTGGAGAAGGTCGACCAGCTGATCAACCTGATCGGCGAACTGGTCATCACCCAGGCCATGATCGAGCAGCGTTCCAGCGGGCTCGACCCGATGCTGCACGAGCGCCTGCTGTCCTCGGTGTCCCAGCTGACGCGCAATACCCGCGAGCTGCAGGAAGCGGTGATGTCGATCCGCATGATGCCGATGGACTTCGTGTTCTCGCGCTTCCCGCGCATGGTGCGCGACCTGGCCGGCAAGCTCGGCAAGAAGGTCGACTTCATCACCCATGGCGCTGCGACCGAACTGGACAAGGGCCTGATCGAGCGCATCGTCGATCCGCTGACCCACCTGGTGAGGAACAGCATCGACCACGGCATCGAGATGCCCGATGCGCGCGCGGCGGCCGGCAAGTCGGAGGCGGGACGCCTGTTCCTGTCGGCCGGCCACCAGGGCGGCAACATCGTGATCGAAGTGGCCGACGACGGCGCCGGCCTGAACCGCGAGAAGATCCTGGCCAAGGCCGCGCAGAGCGGCCTGGCCGTGTCCGACAGCATGAGCGACTCGGACGTGTGGCAGCTGATCTTCGCGCCAGGCTTCTCGACCGCCGAGATCGTGACCGATGTCTCGGGCCGCGGCGTCGGCATGGATGTTGTCAAACGTAACATCACGGCCATGGGCGGTTCGGTCGATATCCGCTCCGCGCGTGGCTTTGGCACCACGATTTCCATCTCCTTGCCCCTGACTTTGGCGATTTTGGATGGCATGACAATCCGTTGCGGTGAGGAAATCTATATCCTTCCACTTGGGTTCGTCGTCGAGTCGCTGCAGCCGCGCCGCGAGGACATCCGCGACATCGCCGGCCGCGGCCAGGTGCTGAAGGTGCGCGGCGAATACCTGCCGCTGATCCCGCTGTACGGCGTGTTCGACATCGCGCCGCGTTCGATGGACCCGGCCGAGGGCATCGTCGTGATCCTGGAGTCCGAAGGCCGCCGCGCCGCGCTCCTGATCGACGACCTGGTCGGCCAGCAGCACGTGGTGGTGAAGAACCTGGAAGCGAATTACCGCAAGGTGTCCGGCATCTCGGGCGCGACCATCCTGGGCGATGGCGGCGTCTCGCTGATCCTCGACGTGGCCGCCCTGGTGCGCTCGTCGCGCCAGCTGGCCGACGAGGCGCTGGCCCCGTCAATGAATTGAAAACAAAAGGAAAAACATGTCCATTACCCAACATAACCCGGCGCAGGGCGCCGACGCCGGACTCGAATACCTGGCCTTCACCCTCGGCTCGGAAGAGTACGGCATCGACATCCTGAAAGTGCAGGAAATCCGCGGCTACGAAGCCGTGACCCGGATCGCCAACGCCCCCGAATTCATCAAGGGCGTGATCAACCTGCGCGGCATCATCATCCCGGTGGTGGACATGCGCATCAAGTTCAATCTCGGCACCCCGACCTACGACCAGTTCACCGTCGTCATCATCCTGAACATCGGCGGCCGCGTGATGGGCATGGTGGTCGACAGCGTGTCCGACGTCACGACCCTGACCCCGGACCAGATCAAGCCGGCGCCGGACATGGGCACCGCCTTCAGCACCGATTACCTGATCGGCCTGGGCACCGTGGACGAGCGCATGCTGATCCTGGTCGACATCGACCGCCTGATGTCGTCGGCCGAGATGGGCCTGGTCGACAAGCTGGCCGCTTAACCGGCGGGCAGGGTAGGGCACCGAGCAAGGCAATCGCGGGCTCGTACTGACACCCGCAACGAACACGAAGGTAAGGCAAAGTGCCGCTACATAAATCCGACACGGTCAAGGAATTTGACTTCACGCGCGCCGACTTCGAGCGGGTGCGCGCCCTGATCTACCGCCAGGCCGGCATCTCGCTGGCCGACAGCAAGCAGGAAATGGTCTACAGCCGCCTGGCGCGGCGCCTGCGCGCCACCAGCATCCAGTCGTTCGCGACCTACCTCGACGGCCTGGAAGCCGGCCGCATGGCGCAGGAGTGGGAAGCCTTCACGAATGCGCTGACCACCAACCTGACCTCGTTCTTCCGCGAAGCCCACCACTTCCCGCTGCTGGCCGAGCACGTGCTGCGCCTGCGTGGCCGCGCCGGCGAACCGCTCACGATCTGGTGCTCCGCCAGCTCGACCGGCGAGGAGCCGTACTCGATCGCCATGACCGTGTGCGAAGCCTTCAACACGCTCACGCCGAACGTGCAGATCGTCGCCACCGACATCGACACCAACGTGCTGGCCACGGCCAGCGAGGGCGTGTACGGCGTCGAGCGGGTGGAGAAGATGTCGCAGGAGCGGCTCAAGCGCTTCTTCCTGCGCGGCAAGGGCCGCCATGAAGGCATGGTGCGGGTGCGCCCGGAACTGCGCCAGCTGGTCACGTTCCGGCAGCTGAACCTGCTGGCCGACAGCTGGCCGGTGAGCGGCCAGTTCGATGCGATTTTCTGCCGCAACGTCATGATTTATTTCGACAAGAACACCCAGCGCAAGATCCTGTCGCGCTTCGTGCCGCTGATGAAGCCGCATGCGCTGCTGTTCGCCGGCCACTCCGAGAATTTCCTCTACGTTTCCGACTCGCTGCGCCTGCGCGGCAAGACGGTCTATGAACTCAACGGCAAGGGCGCCTGAAGCGTACTCCACCATGCATTCGAACAGCCACTTCGCCACCAACGTCTATTACGACCGCACTTTCGACGTCGAGGCGGCCAAGATCCTGCCGGGCGAGTACTACTACACCGGCAAGAACATGCTGATCGTGACCGTGCTCGGCTCCTGCGTGTCGGCCTGCATCCGCGACCGCATCACCGGCCTGGGCGGCATGAACCACTTCATGCTGCCCGACGGCGGCGGCGACGCCGGCAGCCCGGTGTCGGCGTCGATGCGCTACGGCAGCTATGCGATGGAAGTCCTGATCAACGACCTGCTCAAGGCCGGGGCGCGCCGCGAGAACCTGGAAGCGAAGGTGTTCGGCGGGGGCGCCGTGCTGCGCGGCTTCACCGCCATGAACGTGGGCGAGCGCAACGCCGCCTTCGTGACCCAGTTCCTGAAGACCGAGCGGATCCCGGTGCTGGCCGAGGACCTGAACGACATCTACCCGCGCAAGGTGTACTTCTTCCCGCGCACGGGCAAGGTGTTAGTAAAGAAATTGATGCAAACCCAGAACGATACGCTGGCCAAGCGCGAGCTCGACTACGCCAAGCGTCTCAAGGTCGAGCCCGTCGGCGGCGAAATCGACCTGTTCTGACCCCGAAAGGAAAGACGATGAAAACCAAGGTACTGATCGTCGACGATTCGGCCCTGATCCGCAGCGTGATGAGCGAGATCGTCAATTCGCAAACCGACATGGAAGTCGTGGCGACCGCGCCCGATCCCCTGGTGGCGCGCGAACTGATCAAGAAACACAACCCCGACGTGCTCACCCTCGACGTCGAGATGCCGAAGATGGACGGCCTCGACTTCCTGGAAAAGCTGATGCGCCTGCGCCCGATGCCGGTGCTGATGGTGTCCTCGCTGACCGAGCGCGGTTCCGAGATCACGATGCGCGCGCTGGAACTGGGCGCGGTCGACTTCGTGACCAAGCCGAAGATCTCGATCCAGACCGGCATGCGCGAGTACACCGAACTGATCACCGACAAGATCCGCGCCGCCGCGCGCGCCCGTGTCAGGGCGCGCAGCGTGCACCAGGCCCCGGCCCCGAGTACGCTGCAGGCGCTGCGCAGTCCGTTGATCTCGTCGGAGAAGCTGATCATCATCGGCGCCTCCACCGGCGGCACCGAGGCGATCCGCGAATTCCTGATGCAGATGCCGTCGGACTGCCCGGGCATCCTGATCGCCCAGCACATGCCGGAAGGCTTCACCAGTTCGTTTGCGCGGCGTCTCGACTCGCTGTGCCGGATCAGCGTGACCGAAGCGGCCGGCAACGAGCGTATCCTGCCGGGCCATGCCTACATCGCGCCGGGTCATTCGCACCTGCTGCTCACGCGCTCGGGCGCCAACTACATGACCAGGATCGAACAGACCGATCCGGTCAACCGGCACCGGCCGTCGGTCGACGTGCTGTTCCGTTCGGCGGCCTTGGCTGCGGGCAAGAACGCGGTCGGCGTGATCCTGACGGGCATGGGTAAGGACGGCGCTGCTGGTATGCTGGAGATGAAAAACGCCGGCGCGCACAACTTCGCCCAGGACGAGGCCTCCTGTGTCGTGTTCGGCATGCCGCGCGAGGCGATCGCGATCGGCGCCGCCCACGAAGTGGCGCCCCTGCAAGCCTTGCCCGGACTGGTGCTGGGACACCTCGCGGCCCAGGGCGGACGCGCGTTGCGGGTTTGATCCGGATCGTTGCGTTTTACACCGGTTTTATCGCCGTACGGCAACAAAAATGCTATCCTTGAGGCTGCTTGTTGCAGCGCCTCAAGCCACACTAACCATAGTAAAAGAATCAACGGAGTAATTCATGGCTGATCCAAAGATGCGTTTCCTAGTTGTTGACGATTTCTCGACGATGCGGCGCATCGTCCGGAACTTGTTGAAAGAACTGGGTTACGCCAACGTCGACGAAGCGGAAGACGGCGTCATGGCCCTGGCCAAGCTGCGCAGCGAGCAGTTCGACTTCGTGGTCTCGGACTGGAACATGCCCAACATGGACGGGCTGACCATGCTGCAGAACATCCGCGCCGATCCCGCGCTGGCCAAGCTGCCGGTGCTGATGGTGACCGCGGAAGCGAAGAAGGAAAACATCATCGCCGCCGCCCAGGCGGGCGCCAGCGGCTACGTGGTCAAGCCGTTCACGGCCGCCACGCTCGACGAGAAGCTGAACAAGATCTTCGAGAAGATGGAAAAGGCCTGACATGTCGGAGCAGACGCTGGACGCGGCTTCCCAGGAAGAGATGCTAAGCCGCATCGGCCACATGACGCGCGCGCTGCACGACAGCCTGCGCGGCCTGGGCCTGGACAAGCTGATCGAGAAGGCCGCCAGCGACATTCCCGACGCGCGCGACCGCCTCGATTACGTGGCGCGCCTGTCGGAGCAGTCCGCCAAGCGCGTGCTCGACGCCACCGATACGGCCGGCCCCCTGCAGGACGGCATCGAAACCCGCAGTGCCGAGCTGCGCGGCCAGTGGCAGGCCCTGCTCGACAGCCAGCCTGAGGGCGATGCCGGCTGGCGCGCCCTGGCCGAGCGCACCATGGCCTCGCTCGCCGAATCCGAACGGGCGGCCGTCGCCACCCGCGGCCAGCTGATGGACATCATGATGGCCCAGGACTTCCAGGACCTGACCGGCCAGGTGATCGGCAAGATCACCTCGATCGCGCAAGACCTGGAAAAGCAGCTGGTGCAGGTGCTGATCGACTTCGCGCCGAGCGAAATCAAGCGCGAGCTGGACAGCGGCCTGCTGAACGGGCCGCAGATCAAGCCCGAGGGCAACACCGACGTCGTGGCCGACCAGGGCCAGGTCGACGACCTGCTCGACAGCCTCGGGTTCTGACCGGGGGCTGGACGCGCCGTCCGGATGCCTGTTCCGGCCTTCTGTTCCATTCGCGCCGCTTTTCATGCACCACAAAAACTACATCGTTCGCGAACCGCTGCTCGATCCCGCGCAGCGCGTCATCGGCTACGAGCTGCTCTGGCAGCAGGGCGGCCAGCCGGTCCTCGACACCGACCTGGAACAACTGGTCGGCTTCGTCGCCGCCCACGTCCAGCACGAGGAGCACGGCTGGCTGTTGCGCGACAAGGTCCTGTTCCTCGACGCCGTTCCCGCCATGCTCTCGACCGACGCGCTGTTCGCGTTGCCGCCCGAGCGCACCGTGCTGAGCCTGCAGGCGCGTTACCTGATGGACCCGGACACCCGCGCCGCCGTGCAGGCGGTACGCGCCGGCGGTGTCGGCATTTCGCTGCGCGGCCTGGAAGTCGGCAACCTCACCAAAGCCTTGGTGCCCTACGCTTCCCACGTCGAGATGCGCTTCGCCGGCATCGACGTGGCCGAGCAGGCCCGCACCTATGCCGCGGCCAAGCAATCCTCGCTGCGCATGATCGGCCGGCCGGTGAGCAACTGGATCGACTACGATGCCTGCGCCGCACTGGGGCTGGAAGCCTTCGTCGGCAAGCTGCACCTGACGCCGCGTCCGGGCAACCCGGTCAAGGGCCTGAACCCGACCCAGGCCATCATCCTGCAGCTGATGCAGATGGTGCAGGAGAACGAGGACATCCCGAAGCTGGAGGGCGTGCTCAAGCGCGACCCGGCGCTGACCTACAAGCTGCTGCGCAACATCAACTCGGCCGGATTCGGCGCCGGCCGCGAGGTGCAATCACTCCGCCAGGCGATCGCCCTGATGGGCTACGCGCCGCTCTACCGCTGGCTGACCCTGCTCCTGGCGAGCGCCAGCACCAGCGGCTATTCGCCGGTCCTGATGGAGACGGCGGTGGTGCGCGGGCGCCTGACCGAGCTGCTCGGCCAGAAGGCCCTGGCCAAGGGCGAAGCCGAGAACCTGTTCGTCGCCGGCATGTTCTCGCTGCTCGACCGCCTGCTCGGCCTGCCGATGAAGGAAGTGCTTGACACCGTGCCGCTGCCGGCGGAAGTGGTGCGCGCGCTGCTCGCGCGCGACGGCCTGTACGGGCCTTACCTGGCGTTGGCCGAAGCCTGCGAACTGAGCTCGAACCTGGTGGGTTCGCTCGCCGCCGCGCTCGACCTCAGCCCGCTGGAAGTCAACAAGGCGCACCTGTCGGCGCTGGCCTGGGCGCAGGCGGTGACACAGTAAGGGAAAGGTTCTTCGCCCGCATGCGTGATCGGTTCATGCTTTTCGTAGGGTGGGCACTTGTGCCCACGCGGTCTCACGACATGCATTGACGCGCCCTCATCCAAGGTCCCTAAGCGGGCTTCTCCCATCCTGCGGACTTCAGCGCATCGCAAGCGCCGTACCGCGTGGGCACGAGTGCCCACCCTACAACGGCAACCCCAAATCTCTCAAGCCGGCTGGCGATCGCGCCCGCTGCCGATCAGCCGCTGCAACTGCTGGTGCATCTGCATCTCGATCTGCTCGAAACTGCAGCCGATCTGCACCTGCTCGCCCAGCAGGAAGCTACGGAAAGGCCGCAGCAGGCGCACTTCGAGGTCGGCGACGATCACCAGCGCCGGTCCCAGCTGCAGGCGCACGCCCTTCAGCTTCTTGCCGACGTGGAGGCCCACCGCCTGGTCGGGCGTGGCGCGCAGGCCGACGCCGCCGGTCGAGTAGTCGCACAGCGGCAGTTCGTACTGCTTGTTGAGCAGGGTGAAGGTGGCGGCGTAGTTGCCGTTCAGTGGCGTATCGCAGCGCTGGGCCGCGCGCCGGTTCAGCACCAGGCAGGATTCCGGGAACACGGCAGGCACCATGTTCGGCTGGCCGGGCAGGGCGGCCCAATCGCTTTCCAGCTCGAACTGCAGCTTGGCGTTGCCGCCCAGCGCGGCGACGAAGGTGGCGCGGCCGGACGCCAGCGGCTCGTCGCCGACCAGGTCGAGCACGAAGTGCGGCTCTTCCGGATCGACCGACGCGATGCGCGCCAGCCGCGGCTCCGGCAGGTTGGCCGGATAGATGGTCAGGGGCTCGCCGGTGTCGGCCAGGGCGGTGAAGGTCTCGCCGATGTCGAAGGGGTCGCGCATCGCGTGCGGCGACGCGTTCGGCGCCATGCGCGCCAGTACGTCAGCGGGACGGGGCGGCCCTTTGCGGGGCGGACGGGAGGGGGAATCGGTCACGGCGACTATCCTTGCAGCGAATATCTCCGGCTGTTTTGCCGGTGCACGGCAGTATAAACCGCCGTGCATGATGTTGCAAAAAATAAATAGTTATTTGCAAAAGTGCAGCGCCGCCGTGGTCCTCAGATTTCGAGGTTGTCGATCAGGCGCGTGGTGCCGAGCTTGGCGGCGGCCAGCACCACCAGCGGCATGCCCTGCGCCAGGTCGCCGGCCGAAGGCGGCTGCAGGTCGATGCGCTTGCGCACCGAGATGTAGTCCGGCTTCCAGCCGCGGCTCGACAGCTGGGCCATCGCGTCGCGCTCGACCGAGAAGGTGTCGAGGTGGCCGGCGCGCATCTCGCCCGCGACGAAATTCAGCGCGGCGTACAGCGCCGGCGCTTCGGCGCGTTCTTCCGGCGACAGGTACATGTTGCGCGAGGACAGGGCCAGGCCATCTTCGGCACGGTAGGTCTCGGCGCCGATGATCTCGGTCGGCAGGGCGAACTGGCGCGCCATGTTACGCACGATCATCAACTGCTGGTAGTCCTTCTTGCCGAACACCGCCACGCGCGGCTGCACGCAGGAGAACAGCTTGGTCACCACCGTGCACACGCCGTTGAAGAAGCCCGGACGGAATTCGCCTTCCAGCGTGTTGCCGAGGGTGTCGGGCGGCTGCACGCGGTATTCCTGGGGCTCCGGGTACAGGTCCTTCTCGGTCGGCGCGAACAGCACGTAGACGCCTTCCTTTTCCAGTTTCTCGACGTCGGCCTGGAAGGTGCGCGGGTACTTGTCGAAGTCCTCGTTCGGGCCGAACTGCAGGCGATTGACGAAGATGGAGGCGACCACTGGGTCGCCGTGCTTGCGCGCCAGGCGCATCAGCGACAGGTGGCCTTCGTGCAGGTTGCCCATCGTCGGCACGAAAGCGGTGCGCAGTTGGCCGCGCAGCTGGTCGCGCAATTCGTCAATGGTGGAGATGATTTTCATGGTGAGTGTGTGCGAAAGTAGAGAGCGCCCGGGCCTTCAGGCCGGCGAATAGGCCAGGCGCACGTAGATCGGCGCGAACGGTTCGGCCTGGGTGATTTCGACCAGGGTTTCCTTGGCCAGCTCGAGCAGGGCGACGAAATGCACGACCACGATGGGCACCGTGGCGTGGCCGGCGAACAGTTCGCCGAATTCGACGAAGCGCTGCGACTGCAGTGTACGCAGGATGGCCGACATGTGCTCGCGCACCGACAGTTCCTGGCGCCCGATGCGGTGGTGCTGGGTCAGCTTTGCCCGGCGTAGCACGTCGAGCCAGGCGCGCTGCAGGTCGTGCGGATCGACGTGCGGCAGCACCGGCGCCAGGCCCTGTTCGACCGGCAGCGAGGGACGCTGGAAGTCGCGCCCTTCCTGCGGCAGCGTGCCCAGCTGTACGGCGGCCAGCTTGATCTGCTCGTATTCCAGCAGCCGGCGCACCAGCTCGGCGCGCGGGTCGCCGACGTCCTCGACCAGGTCGTCCTGCCTTTTGGGTAGCAACATGCGCGACTTGATCTCGATCAGCATGGCCGCCATCAAGAGGTACTCGGCCGCCAGCTCCAGGTTGCTTTGCCGGATCTGTTCCACGTACTCCAGGTATTGCAGGGTCACCTGCGCCATCGGGATATCGAGGATGTTGAAGTTCTGCCGGCGGATCAGGTAGAGCAGCAGGTCGAGCGGCCCCTCGAAGGCGTCGAGGAAGATCTCGAGCGCGTCGGGCGGAATGTAGAGGTCGTTGGGCATGCGCAGCAACGGTTCGCCGTACAGCCGCGCAATGGCGGCGGCGGCCGCATCGTCGAGCGCGGTGGCGTCCGGCGTAGCGACACCCGGCGTGGCGACGCCCGGCACGCCCATCTCCTGCACGGGGTCGGCCAGCGCTTCGGGCGCTGCGCCCGGCGTGGCCTGCTGCGGCGTCATGCCTGTGGTGCCTTAGACCTTGGACTGGTACGGGTAGGCTTGCTGGCGCAGGCGCGATTCCTGGATGCGCGCCTGTTCGTCCAGCGAGATCGGCGCCTTGTCCCACAGCAGGTTGCGGCCTTCGATCTGGCGCTGCTCCATGCCAGGGGTCTTGGACTTCAGCTCTTCGATGAACTTGGTGTGGTCGGAAACGTAACCGGTAAATTTAGGCATTTTCTTGCTCAATAAAAAGAAAGCCGGGACGGCGAGGCAGATTGTTCTGCCCGGCAGCCCCGGCGTCAAGGTTTACGAATGCAGCGCGTTCAGCTGGCGGGCGATGATGTCGTGGTTCAGCCACAGCACCGGGGCGATCTTTTCCGACGCGCCGTGGAACATCAGCGGACCGGCGCCTTCCAGCACCAGCGAGGACAGGTGGTCGGTGATCAGGGCCTTCTTGTCCTTGTGCAGGTCGGTGATGGCTTCCGAGGTGCCGATCATGACCTCGGCCAGGGCCGGGGTGTTGTCCATCGGCCAGGCTTCGAAATTGCGGAACTGGGCGCTGGTGGCGTCGTTGTTGTATTGCTCGATGGTGTCGAGCAGCGACTGCAGCGAGGTGCCTTCGCCCAGCAGGTCCTGGCAGATCGCCCATTGCTTCTCTGCCCATTCGCCGCCGCCTTCCTTCTTCAGGGCCAGCAGCAGCGGGAACAGCGACAGTTCGACGCCGACGAAGATGTCCGACGAGTTGGTGCGGATTTCCGGGCAGTTGAAGACGGTCGCGGCGATGCCATCCTTCCAGGCGGCTTCGGCGATGCTTTCCAGGCGCATCTTGGCGTAGCCCTGGGTGTAGTTGGTGTAGGTCTGCCAGACGTACTGGCCGCCGATCAGGATCTCGGTGCCGTGGTAGCCGTAGGCGGTGTAGCGCACTTCGCCACCGGCTTTCTTGACGCGCTCGCGGATCGGCGCGGAGGCATCGATCAGGTACTTGAGCGTATTGGCCGTGACTTCGTCGAAGTTCATCAGGATCAGCTTGCCCAGGTCGCTGTCGAGCAGGGCGCGCGAGGATTCGAAGCGCTCGCCGCGGCCCTTGTAGATGCGGTTGGCGATCGCCAGGAAAGCCTTGATCTTCGGGATGCCGCCGGCCATGGTGTGGGCGAAGAAGACGTTGGCGCCTTCCGGGATCAGTTTATCGATCTCGGCCATGGCCTGGGCCGCGCTGGTGGTGAAGCGGCGCACGCCGGCTTCGCGGCAGCGCTCGATCTTTTCCCAGTCCAGCTTGTCGTCTTGCCAGGTTTTCAGCTTGATACCCGACAGCAGTTCGGTCGGGTTCTGCTCGCCCTCCGGGGCATCCATGTCGAAGCCGGCCATCAGCGGGATGTTGACGATGCGGCCACCCAGCTTTTCTTCCGCTTCCGCGTGTTCCTCGGCGGTCAGGGCGCGCAGGGCGCCGGACTCGTCGCGGCGGCCGACGGTGATGCCGACGATGGTCATGCCCGCCTTGCGCGCCTCATCGATCAGGCCATTCACGTAGCCACGGCCGAACAGTTCGCCGAAGAGAACGAAGACGTCGCCCTTGCGGAACACATTGGCTTGTGGAATATGACGGAGGGGATTCAATTCGGTCATTTTATTATCTGCCTATCAAAAGAGTTTGAAGGGGGCGTCTGGAGCGCAAGTTTCTGGAAAAACACGGCATTATAACGCCGCCTTGCGCCCGGGGAATGTGTTTCCTCAGAGGCGGCGGAAGGATTTCGCAGTCCTGCGCAACCCGCCTGCGCGGGCTGGCGGACCGGTTCTTGTTGTACCGAACCTTGCTTAGCGGATGCGCATGCCCGGGGTCGCGCCCGGCATCGGATCGAGCAGGTACAGGCCCGGATTGGCTTTCTCGTCGGCGCTCGATGCGCACAGCACCATGCCTTCCGAGATGCCGAACTTCATCTTGCGCGGCGCCAGGTTGGCGACCATCACCGTCAGCTTGCCGACCAGGTCTTCCGGCTTGAACGCCGATTTGATACCCGAGAACACGTTGCGGTGGCGGCCTTCGCCCACGTCCAGCGTCAGGCGCAGCAGCTTGCCGGCGCCTTCGACGTGTTCGCAGTTGACGATCCTGGCCACGCGCAGATCGATCTTCGCGAAATCATCGATCGAGATTTCCGGCGCGAGTTCCTCGATGTCGGCGCCTGCCGGAGCTGCCTCAACGGCGGTGGCGTCGCTGGCTGCTTCGGCTTGGAGAACGGCGTCCGAGGCCGGGTTCGGGGCAGGCTTGTCGAACAGGTTCTCGATCATCTTCGCATCGACGCGCTGCATCAGGTGGCTATAGACGCCGATGGTGCGGCCCAGCATGGTGTCGTAGACGGCCGCGCCTTGCGTGTCGGCCCAGGAGAACGCGGCGTCGCCCAGGAATTCGGCGACGCGCGCGGCCACCTGCGGCAGCACCGGCGACAGCATCACGGTCAGCTGGCGGAACAGGATCAGGGCGACGGTGCAGACTTCGTGCAGCTCGGCGACTTTCGTTTCGTCCTTGGCCAGCAGCCAGGGCTTGTTCTCGTCGACGTACTGGTTGGTGACGTCGGCGATTTCCATGATCTCGCGCAGGGCGCGGCCGTATTCGCGCGCCTCGAAGGCGGCGGCGATGGAAACCTGGCGCTCGGCGCCATCGACCGTCAGGGCCTTCGCGATCCAGTCCTGCGCGCCGGCCGACAGGTCGGACGCCAGCTTGCCGTCGAATTTCTTGGCGATGAAGCCGGCGCAACGGCTGGCGATGTTCACGTACTTGCCGATCAGGTCGCTGTTGACGCGGGCCACGAAGTCGTCGCCGTTGAAGTCCAGGTCCTCGACTTTTGCATTCAGCTTGAACGCCAGGTAGTAGCGCAGCCACTCCGGGTTCATGCCCAGTTCCAGGTAGCGCAGCGGCGAGATGCCGGTGCCGCGCGACTTCGACATCTTTTCGTTGTTGACCGTCAGGTGGCCGTGGACGGCGACCTTCAGCTTGTCGATGATCGGGTGACCCGAGAAATTCAGCATCGCCGGCCAGAACAGCAGGTGGAAGGACACGATGTCCTTGCCGATGAAGTGGACCTGTTCGGCGTCCGGGTCCTTCAGGAAGGCCTCGAAGTCCATGCCGTTCTTGTCGAAGTAGTTCTTCAGCGAGGCCAGGTAGCCGACCGGCGCGTCCAGCCAGACGTAGAAGAACTTGCCCGGCGCATCCGGAATCGGGATGCCGAAGTAAGGCGCGTCACGGGAAATGTCCCAGTCGGCCAGCTTTTCGCCGGCTTCGCCCAGCCATTCGGAGACTTTATTCACCATTTCCGGCTGCAGGCGGCCCGGGGTGTTCAGCCATTCCTTCAGGAAGGCGAAGCAGCGCGGGTCGGACAGCTTGAAGAAATACTGTTCCGACGGCTTCAGGATCGGGGTCGAGCCGGTGAACACCGAGAACGGATTGATCAGCTCGGTCGGCTGGTAGGCGGCGCCGCAGACTTCGCAGTTGTCGCCGTACTGGTCCTTGGCGTGGCAGGTCGGGCACTCGCCCTTGATGTTGCGGTCGGCCAGGAACATGCCCTTGACCGGATCGTAGAAACGGTCGACGGTCTTGGTGACGATCAGGCCTTCCTCGCGCAGCTTGCGGTAGATGGCTTGCGAGAGTTCGACGTTTTCCGGCGAATCGGTCGAATACCAGTTGTCGAAGGCGATGTGGAAGCCGTTCAGGTATTGCGGGCGGCCGGCGGCGATTTTTGCCACGAATTCCTGCGGCGTGATGCCTTCCTTCTCGGCGGCGATCATGATCGGCGTACCATGGGTATCGTCGGCGCAGACGAAGTGCACTTGACGTTGCTGGTCGCCGTCGCGCTGCATTCGCTGGAAGCGGACCCAGATGTCGGCCTGGATGTACTCCATCATGTGACCGATATGGAAGGCGGCATTGGCGTAGGGCAGGGCAGTGGTGACGAACAGCTTGCGGGTCATGGTCGGAAACGCTCGGGACGATAAAAGAAAACATTTTACCAGCGGATGGCACTAACGGGGATGGCCCTACCTGCCCAGGGGGTATTCCAGGCAATTCCGGCAGCCACCCGAAGCGGGGGCCTGTTTTTTGCTACACTGCGCGCTATCACATCCGGAGATTCACATGAGCATCACAGCAGACGACGTCAAAGCGGCATTGTCAAAAGTTATCGATCCGAATACGGGCAAGGACTTCGTGTCCTCCAGGTCGATCAAGAATATCCAGGTCGATGGCGCCGACGTCGCCTTCGACCTCGAACTGGGCTACCCGGCCAAGAGCCAGGTCGCAGCCCTGCGCACGTCGGCCGTGAACGGCGTGAAGGCGATTCCGGGCGTCGGCAACGTCAGCGTCAGCGTCCAGACGAAAATCCTGTCGCACGCCGTGCAGCGTGGCCTGAAGGTCATGCCGAACGTGAAGAACATCATTGCGGTGGCTTCCGGCAAGGGCGGCGTCGGCAAGTCGACCACCGCCGTCAACCTGGCCCTGGCCCTGGCCGCCGAAGGCGCCAGCGTCGGCGTGCTCGACGCCGACATCTACGGCCCGTCGCAGCCGATGATGCTGGGCATTAATGCTCGTCCGGAAAGCCTGGACGGCAAGAGCATGGAGCCGCTGGAGAACCACGGCGTGCAGGTGTCCTCGATCGGCTTCATGATCGACCCCGACGAGCCCATGGTCTGGCGCGGCCCGATGGTCACCCAGGCCCTGCAGCAGTTGCTGCAGCAGACCAACTGGCGCGACCTGGATTACCTGATCGTCGACATGCCGCCGGGCACCGGCGACATCCAGCTGACCCTGTCGCAAAACGTCCCGGTCACCGGCGCCGTCATCGTCACCACCCCGCAGGACATCGCCCTGCTGGACGCGCGCAAGGGCCTCAAGATGTTCGAGAAGGTCGGCATCCCGATCATCGGCGTCGTGGAAAACATGAGCACCCACATCTGCTCGAACTGCGGCCACACCGAAGCGGTCTTCGGCCACGGCGGCGGCGAAAAGATGTGCAAGGACTTCGGCGTCGACTTCCTCGGCGCGCTGCCGCTGACCATGTCGATCCGCGAGCAGGCCGATTCGGGCCGTCCGACCGTGGTTGCCGATCCGGATGGTCCGGTCGCCGCCGTCTACAAGGACATCGCGCGCAAGGTTGCCATCAAGGTTGCCGAAAAAGCGAAGGACATGAGCAGCAAGTTCCCTAGCATCGTCGTCAAGAACGATTAAGTACCTTTCTCTTTAAGTGCGTATTTCTGCACTTCGCGAGCGCCTTCGGGCGCTCGGCGCGCTTCCGGAGCACGAGGCGCGCGTCCTGCGCGACTGGGTGCAGGGCGCGCCGCA
>DOUW01000296.1 GCA_003520365.1 Massilia sp. | reverse complement strand
GGCGCGGCCGCGGCGACTGCCGGTTCGGACGCGATGTCGGCCTGCGCTGCCGCAGCCGTTTCCGCCGCCGCCGCGGTTTCCTCTTCAATCGGCACAGCGTCGACGGGCGCTTCGGCGACAGCCTCGGCCTCGAGCGCCACCGCCGGTTCTTCCTGCGGCGTCTCGGGCAGGGTGTGGCTGTCGGCCCCGGCCTGCACGGCTTGCGCCGCGGGCTCCGGATTCGCCTCGGCCGCATCGACTTTCGGCAGGATGCCGAACGGGTCGAAGGTGTGGTCGAAGTCGAGCGTGTAGACCGGCTGTTCGTCGACATCCGGCGCAGCCGCGTCGTTCACGGCATCGGACGACTCCGCCGGACCGTCGACGATGGTGAAGGGCAGGGGATCGGATTCCGGTTCGGCTGCACGGGCAGCCTCGGGTGCGGCTACGGTTGCGGCAGGTGATTCAGCAGCAGGTGGCGCAGATGCGGGAACAGGTGCGACGGCGGGAGCAGCAGCAGGCGCAGCCTGCGTACTGGCCGGCTGCGGCGCCACCGGCGTACGCGCCGGCAGGGCATCGAGGTCGACCAGGGTGGCGCTGCCGTCGAAGATTTCCTGGCAGGCGCCGCAGCGCACGATGCCCCCACGTAGCTTGAGCTGGTCCGAGGCGACCCGGAACATCGTGCCGCAATGGGGGCATTGAGTGGCGAGCGCCATGCCGGGCTCTCCTTATCGAGGAGTGGAGCTACGCGCCGGCGGTACGGTGTCCTGACCGAGCGTGCCGTGAAGGGCGACCCAGCCGTCCTGCTCGGCCCAGACGCCCAGCTTGATGAAAGGTGCGTAGGCGGCGGCCACTTCCTCGGCCTGGCGCGCCAGCACGCCCGACAGGATCAGCGAACCGCCCGGCGCCACGCGGCCGGACAGCATCGGCGCCATCAGCTTCAATGGGCTCGAGAGGATGTTGGCCACCACGATGTCGAACTGACCCTTGGCATGGCGCTCGTTCGGCGCAACGGCAAAGGCGTCCGGCAGGTAGAAATCGATCTCGCAACCGTTGCGCTCGGCGTTCGATTTCGCCGATTCGATCGCTTGCGGGTCGATGTCGACGCCGGCAACGTCGGCGGCGCCCAGCTTCTTGGCGACCATCGCCAGGATGCCCGAGCCGCAGCCGTAGTCCAGCACCGATTTACCGGGCTTGGGGTGCGCTTCCAGCCACTCCATGCACAGGCGGGTGGTCGGATGGCTGCCGGTGCCGAAGGCCAGGCCCGGATCGAGTTCGAGGATCAGGGCGTCGGGGTTCGGCGCCTCGTGCCAGCTCGGCACGACCCAGATGTTCTTGCCGATGTGGATAGGCTCGAACTGCGACTGGGTCAGGCGCACCCAGTCGGCATCCGCCACCGAACGGGTGGTGAATGCCGGTGGATTCGCCAGCCCGATGGCGGCCGCCGCTTCGGCGACGATCGCGGCTTGATCCGCGTCGGTATCGGTCAGGGCGACCACGCGGCTGTGGTCCCAGGCCGCCTCAAGCGGCTCCATGCCCGGCTCGCCGAACAGGGGATTTTCCTGCTCCGTGCCTTCGTCGGCGTCTTCCACCGACACCGACAACGCGCCCGCTTCCATCAAGGCATCCGACAGCGCCTCTGCGTGCTCGCGTGCGATTTCGATGACGACTTCAGTCCAGCTCATGCCTCAGCCTTATTGTCCGTGCCCAGGGTCACTTTCGTGTCCGGGCGGTTGGCCAGCTTCTGCTCCAGGTAGTGGATGTTGGTGCCGCCTTCGATGAAGCGGGCGTCCACCATCAGTTCGCGGTGCAGCTGGATGTTGGTGAGGATACCCTCAACCACCATTTCCGAGAGCGCAATTTGCATGCGGCGAATTGCCTGCTCGCGCGTTGCACCGTAGGAAATTACCTTGCCGATCATCGAGTCGTAATGAGGTGGAACATAGTATCCCGCATACGAGTGCGAATCGACACGGATGCCAGGGCCGCCCGGTGGATGCCAGCTGGTGATGCGGCCCGGCGACGGGGTGAACTTGAACGGGTCTTCGGCGTTGATGCGGCACTCGATCGCGTGGCCCGACAGCATGATGTCGCGCTGGCGGAAGCGCAGCTTTTCGCCGCAGGCGATGCGGATCTGTTCCTGCACGATGTCGATGCCGGTGATCATTTCGGTGACCGGGTGTTCGACCTGGACGCGGGTGTTCATCTCGATGAAATAGAACTCGCCGTTCTCGTACAGGAATTCGAAGGTGCCGGCGCCGCGGTAGCCGATCTTGCGGCAGGCTTCGGCGCAGCGGTCGCCGATCTTCTCGATCAGTTTGCGCGGGATGCCTGGCGCCGGCGCTTCCTCGATGACTTTCTGGTGGCGGCGCTGCATCGAGCAGTCGCGTTCGCCCAGCCAGACGGCGTTCTTGTGCTCGTCGGCCAGCACCTGGATCTCCACGTGACGCGGATTTTCCAGGAACTTCTCCATATAGACTTCCGGGTTGCCGAAGGCGGTGCCGGCTTCGGTCTTGGTCATCTGCACGGCGTTCAGCAGGGCCGCTTCGGTGTGCACGACGCGCATGCCGCGACCGCCGCCGCCGCCGGCGGCCTTGATGATGACCGGGTAGCCGATCTTGCGCGCGGTCTGGATGATTTCCTTCGGATCGTCCGAGAGGGCGCCGTCCGAACCCGGCACGCAAGGCACGCCGGCGCGGATCATGGCCTGCTTGGCCGAGACCTTGTCGCCCATCAGGCGGATCGAATCGGAACGCGGGCCGATGAAGACGAAGCCCGATTTTTCCACGCGCTCGGCGAAGTCGGCGTTTTCGGAGAGGAAGCCGTAGCCCGGGTGGATCGCTTCGGCGTCGGTGACTTCGGCGGCGCTGATAATGGCCGGCATGTTCAGGTAGCTCAGCGACGACTGTGCCGGGCCGATGCAGACCGATTCGTCGGCCAGTTTGACGTACTTAGCGTCCTTGTCCGCTTCCGAGTGAACGACCACCGTCTTGATGCCCATTTCGCGGCAGGCGCGCTGGATACGCAGCGCGATTTCACCACGGTTGGCGATGAGGATTTTTTCAAACATGGTTAGCTTCGGTGTATGAGAGAAAGCCGGCGTCGGGCGCCGGCTGGGTTCGGATCATGGGCCGCGAAGAGAGCACGGCCGGGCGGGCTAGCGAATGCCTTAGCCGATCACGAACAGCGGCTGGCCGAATTCGACCGGCTGGCCATTTTCCACCAGGATCTTGGTGACCACGCCGGACACGTCGGCGTCGATCTCGTTCAGCAGCTTCATCGCCTCGATGATGCACAGGGTGTCGCCTTCCTTGATGTTGGCGCCGACTTCGACGAAGGCCGGTGCGCCCGGTGCCGACGAACGGTAGAAGGTGCCGACCATCGGCGACTTGACCACGTGGCCGGTCGGCTCGGCGGCAACGGCAGGTGCCGGTGCGGCCGCCGGAGCGGCAGGCGCCGCGGCAGGGGCGGCCGGCGCCGAGTACTGCTGCACGCCGGCGGACGGCAGCATCACCATCTGGTTCTGGGGCATTGCGGACGACTTGACGATGCGGACCTTGCTCTCGCCTTCGGTCACTTCGAGTTCAGCGATGTCCGATTCGGCGACGAGGTCGATCAAAGTCTTGAGTTTACGAAGATCCATGTGAAACCCCTTGGAATTATTTGTGTTTTAAGAGTAAGCGAAGCGCCAAAACGAGGGCGCATCCGCGCATGATGCATGAAGTTGACGTAGATTAACGCTGTTTAAGCGCAAAGTCGATGGCAAACCGATATCCGTCCACGCCCAGTCCGCAGATCGTCCCGCGGGCGATCGCCGCCAGGTACGAGTGATGCCGGAACTCTTCACGCTGGTAAATGTTTGAGATATGTACCTCAATAAACGGGATCGCCACCGCGGCCAGCGCATCGCGCAATGCCACGCTCGTGTGGGTCAGCCCGCCAGGATTGATGACGATCGCGTCCACGCCCTCGTCACGGGCGGCGTGGATGCGGTCGATCAGCGCACCTTCGTGGTTGCTCTGAAAGCAGGAAAGCGATCCGCCAGCTGCGGCAACCTGAGCCGTCGCAGCGCTTTCGATGTCGGCCAGCGTTGCTGCGCCGTACACCGCAGGCTCTCGGGTTCCCAGCAGATTCAGATTGGGACCGTTGAGCAGCAGTAGCTTTTTCGCCATGTTTTTGTAGAGTCTATGCTCGAAAGTGACGCATTTTGCCGCCAACAATACGTATTGGCAAGCAATAAAATTCAGTGCGGATAAGCGTGACTTGGGCGTAGTTCGGAAAAGAACGACCGTTCGCGAGACCTAGAGTGCCGCCAGGTCCGCCTTCAGTTCGTCGAACTTCAGCTTGCCCAGATACGTCTTCTTCACCTGGCCATCGGCGCCGATCAGGACCGTAAACGGCAGGCCGCCACTCGGATTGCCGAAGCCGCGCGACAGCTCGGTGCCGCCCATTCCGCCGACGTACAGCGGATACTTGATGTTGTGCTTGGTCGCAAATTCGCTCATCGCCGACGGCGAATCGATGCCGATGCCGATCACGTTGAAGCGCCGCTGTTCTCCCGTCTTGGCCTCCTCGTTCGCCAGCGCCGACAGTTCCGGCATCTCCTGCACGCAGGGAGCGCACCAGGTGGCCCAGAAGTTCACC
Source organism: Massilia sp. (assembly GCA_003520365.1). Taxonomy (GTDB): domain Bacteria; phylum Pseudomonadota; class Gammaproteobacteria; order Burkholderiales; family Burkholderiaceae_D; genus Telluria; species Telluria haematophila. The sequence goes on along the minus strand of DOUW01000296.1, from coordinate 12,006 downwards.
AGCAGCGGCCTGCCTTTCCACTTGTCCAGCGACTCGGTCTTGCCGGCCAGGTCGTTGAGCGATTGCGCATATAAGTTAGTCGCGGCGCTGTGGGCCGCGCCGCCGGTCGGGGCCATGGCGGTGGTGACCGGGCCTTGCGGCTGTTTTTTGACACCCAGATAAGCGCCGAGCGCGCCGAAGAGTACCGCCACGGCCGCAAAGGCGGCCAGCTTCTTTTTGTTCATTCGTCCTGTTCCAGAGATTCATCGGTCGTCATCAAGGCGCGCAGGCCGGCCGCGTCGACACGCTGCAGGCGGCCATCGGCGCGCGGCTTGAGTGCCCCACGCAAGTCATGAAAATCGTACAACTCGGCGTGCACCGCTTCCTTATGCCACAGGAAGCTCACCGTTTCAACCGGCTCATGGCGCGCACCCTTGAAGTGCGGGGTTTCGGAGATCTCTATATTGACGTTGCGGTTCAGGAGGAAAATCTCGACCTCCTTGGCGCTGTCGGCGAACAGTTGCAGGTGGATGTCGTCGTGCTCGCCGGCGGTGCCGTTGAGCACCGCGCCGGTAAGGTAGGGACGGAAGTCGGCCAGTGCATCCATCACCTGCAGCGCGGTCTCGCGTAACTGCCGCAGGCGTTCACCGTGCGCCGCGCCGCCGAACAGGGACTGGTATTTACGGACCTCGTCCTCGATCTGGAGATTGTCGGGCATCAGGTTGGGCGCCGGCTGGTCCACGCCGAGCACCTGGCGCGCTGCCTTGCGGCGGGCGGTGGCGTAGTCGGCGCCGTCCTGGGCGATCATGCGCGCGGCCGTTGCGGCAATCTCGGCGCGCAGCTGAAGTAGGTCATAGTTCTGGCTTGGCATCATGAGGCAGATCATACTCTTGAACGGAAAACGGCATCGCGTCGGGTAAAATCGCGTATTCGCTTTTTTTCCCACGACCATGCACATTCATATCCTCGGCATTTGCGGCACCTTCATGGGCGGCCTGGCGGTCCTGGCCAAGGAGGCCGGCCACCGCGTCACCGGTTGCGACGCCAACGTCTATCCTCCGATGAGCACCCAGCTCGAAGCCCAGGGCATCGAACTGATCCAGGGTTACGGTCCGGAACAGGTGTCGCTGAATCCCGACCTCTACGTGGTCGGCAACGTCATGACCCGCGGTAATCCGCTGATCGAGGAAATCCTGAACCGCGGCCTGCCCTACATGTCGGGCCCGCAGTGGATCGGGGAACATATTCTGCGTAATAAATGGGTGCTGGCCGTGGCCGGCACCCACGGCAAGACCACGACCTCGTCGATGCTGGCCTGGATCCTGGAAGACGCAGGCTACGCGCCGGGCTTCCTGATCGGCGGCGTGCCGATGAACTTCGGCATCTCGGCGCGCCTGCAGGGCGCGACCGAATCGGATTTCTTCGTGATCGAGGCCGACGAATACGACACCGCCTTCTTCGACAAGCGCTCGAAGTTCGTGCACTACCACGCCAAGACCGCCGTGCTGAACAACCTGGAATTCGACCACGCCGACATCTTCCCGGACATCGGCGCCATCGAGACCCAGTTCCACCACCTGGTGCGCACCGTGCCGGGCGTGGGCCGCCTGGTCGTCAACGGCGACGAAGCCTCGCTCGCGCGCGTCATCAAGCGCGGCTGCTGGAGCGAGAAGGAAACCTTCGGCTTGTCCGACGGCGTGGACTGGTCGCTGGTCGAGCATCCGGGCGGCGCCAGCTTCGACGTCGTCTTCAATGGCGAGGTGCAAGGCACGGTTCACTGGGAACTGACCGGCAAGCACAACCGCTCGAACGCGCTGGCCGCGATCGCCGCCGCCCGCCACGTCGGCGTGCCGGTGGCGCAGTCGGTCGACTCGCTGTCGCGCTTCCAGAGCGTCAAGCGGCGCATGGAAGTGCGCGGCGTGGTCAACAATGTCACCGTCTACGACGACTTCGCCCACCACCCGACCGCGATCGCGACCACGGTCGGCGGCCTGCGTCAGCGCATCGGGACCTCGGGCCGCATCCTGGCCGTGCTCGAGCCGCGCTCGAACACCATGAAGCTGGGCGCGATGAAGGATGCGCTGCCGGGCAGCCTGAAGGATGCCGATCTCGTGTTCGGCTTCGGCAGCCAGCAGGCGCTGGGCTGGTCGCTGGCCGACGCCCTGAAGCCGCTGGGTGCGATTGCCCACAGCTTCGACCAGATCGACTACATGGTGCAGGCCATCGTGCAGGCGGCCCAGCCGGGCGACCACATCCTCGTGATGAGCAACGGCGGCTTCGGCGGCGTGCACCAGAAGCTGCTCGAGGCCCTGGCAAAATGATTTTGTACCTCCACGGTTTCCGCTCCTCGCCACGCTCGTTCAAGGCGCGCCTGGTGCAGGAGCGGATGACGGCCGCCGGACGCGCGGGCGACCTGATCTGCCCGCAGCTGCCGGCTTCGCCGAAAGCGGCGATGGAACTGGCGTTGCTGCTGGCCGAGCGCCATGCGCCGGACAATCTCGCCATCGTCGGCTCTTCGCTGGGCGGCTTTTATGCCACCTGGCTGGCCGAGCGCCTGGACGTGCCGGCCGTGCTGCTGAACCCGGCCGTGAATCCCTTGAAGAACCTGGAGCAGCACGTCGGCGTGACCACCGCCTGGCATTCGGATGAGCCGTTCGAATTCCGCCGCGAGTACATCGACGAACTGGCCGAACTGAAGGTGGAGCGCATCACCCGCCCCGAACGCTATTTCCTGATCGCAGCGACCGGCGACGAAGTGCTGGACTACCGCGACATGGTGGCCCACTACGCCGGCGCGCGCCAGCACGTGATCGAAGGCAGCGACCACGCGATCTCGGAATTCCCGCAGTACGTGGACGAGGTGCTGGCCTTCTGCCAGCCGCAGGTCGACTGGGCCGCGGCAGGCAAGGCGCAGTGAGGAGTGCTTCGCTGCGCCGGGCAAAATGGCATCGCCATGCCGACGCCCTGCGCGCGCCGGCGACGATGCACGACTGGCTGACGACGCCGGGTTCGCTGACCGCGCGCCTGGTGCGGAGCAGCGCGGCCTTCCGTGTCCGGCGCCTGCACCAGAAGGCGGCGCTGTGCGCGCTGGAAGAGGCGGCGCCGATCGGCCTGCCGCGGCGCGAGCGCGTCTGGGAGCGCGAGGTATTGCTGTGCTGCGACGGCAGGCCGGTGGTGTTCGGTCACACCGTGGTGCCGATGTCGGCCACGGCGGCGGACTGGCCGCTGTTTTCGGCGCTGGGTGAACGTTCGCTCGGCACCACCCTGTTCTACGACCCGAAGGTCGTGCGCGGGACGCTGGAATTTGCCAGGCTGCGGCGTGGCCATCCGCTGGTCGACAAGCTGGACAAGGCGCTTGGCGGCGAGCTGCAAGGAAACGTATTTTATGCGCGGCGTTGTGTCTACCGCCGCCGTCAAGGCCTGCTGATGGTCACCGAGGTATTCTTGCCGGCGGTACTCGATCTGGGCGCAACACCTATAACGCGAAACGAAACATGAATGTATTTTTTGAAGAGTCGGGCGATTTCAAGGTCGGCTCGGTGCTGTCCCAGGCAGGCGAGGCTTACCAGGTAGAACTGGCAAGCGGCAAGCGCACCAAGGTGAAAGCCAAGGACGTGCTCCTGCAGTTCGAGAAACCCGATCCCGAAGCGCTGCTGGAAGCGGCGAAAGGCATCGCCGCCGACGTCGACCTCGAGTTCCTGTGGGAAGTGGCCGGCCAGGAAGAATTCGGCTTCGCCGAGCTGGGCGCCGAGTACTTCGGCCATGCGCCGCTGCCGGCGGAAGCGGCCGGCCTGGTGCTGGCCCTGCATTCGGCCCCGATCTACTTCTACAAGAAGGGACGCGGACGCTACAAGGCCGCGCCCGAGCAGTCGCTGCGCGCGGCCCAGGCCGGCATCGAGAAGAAGAAGCAGCAGGCGCTGGTCCAGGCCGCCTACGTCGAGGAACTGAAGGCGGGCAAGCTGCCGGAATCGATGGCGCCGATCGTCCAGCAACTGCTGTTCAAGCCGGACAAGAACACCATCGAATACAAGGCGATGGAAACGGCCGCCAGCGAACTGCAGACCTCGGCGCCACGGCTGATGCTGGCGACGAAAGGCATCGCCTCGCCGAAAGAGCTGCACATGGGACGCTTCCTGTTCGAGCACTTCCCGCGCGGCGTCGGCTTCCCGGCATTGCCGGTGCCGGCCGCCCCGGCCAACCTGCCGACCGCCAAGGTCGCCGCCTTCTCGATCGACGACGTGACCACCACCGAGATCGACGACGCCTTCTCGGTCGAGCACCTGGAAGACGGCACCGTGCGCGTGGGCATCCACATCGCCGCGCCGGGCCTGGCGATCAAGCCGGACGACGAGATCGACAAGATCGCGCGCGGCCGCATGTCCACCGTCTATATGCCGGGCGACAAGATCACCATGCTGCCGGACGAGGTGGTGGACGCCTTCACCCTGGCCGAAGGCACCACCTGCCCGGCGCTGTCGCTGTACGCGGTGCTGAACCCGGCCGACTGGTCGGTGGTCTCGACCACGACCCGCGCCGAACTGGTGCCGATCGAGAGCAACCTGCGCCACAACGACCTGGACGACGTGGTCAACGAAGCGACGCTGGAAAGCGGCGAAGGCGACTACCCGCACAAGCTTGAATTGTCCCTGCTGTGGAAGTGGGCGCTGAAGCTGGAAGCAGGCCGCATGGCCAAACGCGAAGCGTTCGGCCTGAAGCCCGAGCAGGCCAACCGCGTCGACTTCAATTTCTACGTCGAGGACGACGTGGTCTCGATCGTGCGCAGGAAGCGCGGCGCGCCGCTGGACAAGATCGTCGCCGAGCTGATGATCTTCGCCAACAGCACCTGGGGCAAGCTGCTGCACGACTGCGGCGTACCGGGCATCTACCGTTCGCAGGGCGCCGGCAGCGGCGCCGGCTGGGCCGCCAAGATGCAGGTGCGCATGGTCACGCACGCCGCGCCGCACCAGGGTCTGGGCGTCGACCAGTATGCCTGGAGCACCTCGCCGCTGCGCCGCTACACCGACCTGGTCAACCAGTGGCAGATCATCGCCTGTGCCGAGCACGGCGTGACCGCGCCGCTGGTGGCGCCGTTCAAGCCGCGCGACGCGACCCTGTTCTCGATCGTCTCCGCTTTCGATGCCGCCTACTCGGCCTACAATGACTTCCAGCAGACCATGGAACGCTACTGGTGCCTGCGCTGGCTGGGCCAGGAAAACGTGAAGCAGACCGACGCCGTGGTGCTCAAGGAAGACGTGCTGCGCCTGGTCGACGTCCCGCTGGTGATCCGCCTGGCCGGCCTGCCGCAGGTGGCGCGCGGCGCCCAGGTCAAGCTCGACATCGTGCGCTGGGACGAAGTCGACCTCTCGCTCGAAGCACGCCTGCTCGAAGTGGCGCAGGCCGCACCAAGCGAGGAATTGGTCTTCGAAGAGGAAGAAGAGGGCGACACCGGCGAAGCGGCGGTGGAAGAAGTGGTGGAAGCCGAAGGCGCGGTGGCGGCGATCAGCACCGGCGACGCCACGCCGCCGGCCAGCCAGCAGTAAAGCGGACCAGCAAGGGGAGGGCGCCGATACACCATGAGCAGGTCGATACGAACCCTGGCGATCGTCACGGCCGTGCTCGTGCTGGCGTATTGGGCCGTCTTCGCCTGGATGGTGTTCCGCTCCCCCCTGAGCTACGAGGCGATCGACTTCGACCATGACGGCTCGGTCAGCTTCGACGAGGCGGACTATGCGTCCTCCTTTGGCATGCGCACCATCTACCGCGACGGCAGCGAATGCGTCGAGTACTTCGCCGAGAAGGACGGGGCGGCGCTGAAGCTGGTCTGCCCCGACAAGCCCCGTTAAAGATACGCAGCGGCGTCCGGAACGCCGCCACTTCCCCTCTCTTGCGTCAGCGCGCGTCCTGCTCCAGGTCCATCGTGTCCGGATCGACGTCGACCGGCGTCGGCGCGCCGAACAGCTTCAGCCACACAAACCCGAGCGTGCCCGCCACCAGCGAGGCCAGCAGGATCGCCATCTTCGAGGCATTGATCGCTTCCGCGCTGCCGACAAAGGCGAGATTCGTGATGAAGATCGACATCGTGAAGCCGATCCCGCCCAGGAGGCCGGCGCCCAGCACATGTTTCCAGTTGAGGTCGAGCGGCAGCTTGCACAGGCCCAGCGCCACCGCGCCCAGGCTGGCCAGCACGATGCCGATCGGTTTGCCCAGCAGCAGGCCGCCCATGATGCCGAGGCTGTTGGACGACAGGAGTTCCTGGGTCCAGCCGGCATTGACCACGATCCCGGTATTGGCCAGCGCGAAGACCGGCAGGATGCCGAAGGCGACCGGCGTATGCAGCACGTGCTCGAGGCGGTGCGACGGCGAGGCCTCGTCGTCTTCGCGCGCGGAATAGGGAATCGCAAAGGCCAGCAGCACGCCGGCGATGGTCGCGTGCACGCCGGATTTCAGCATCAGGAACCACATCAGCGCGCCGCCCAGCAGGTAGGGCGTCAGCGCCATCACGCGTCCGAAACGGTTCATGCACACCAGCAGCGCGAACACGGCCAGCGCGCCCAGCAGGTACAGGCCCGCCAGTTCCGTCGTGTAGAAGATGGCGATCACGATGATCGCGCCGAGGTCGTCCATGACGGCCAGGGCAGTCAGGAAAATCTTCAGCGAGGCCGGCACGCGGCTGCCGAGCAGGGCCAGCACGCCGAGGGCAAAGGCGATGTCGGTCGCCATCGGGATGCCGATGCCGGCCTGGGTCGGGGTGCCGCCGTTGAGCAGGAAGTGGATCAGGGCCGGCACCGCGATGCCGCCGGCCGCCGCCAGGATCGGCAGCATGGCATTGCGGATGTCGGACAGTTCGCCGTTGTACAGCTCGCGTTCCAGTTCCAGGCCGATCAGGAGAAAGAAGATTGCCATCAGGCCATCGTTGACCCAGTGCTCGACGCTCATGCCGAGCACGTTCATGTGCCAGATGTGCAGGTAGTCGGCGCCGAGGGGCGAATTGGCGAGCAGCAGGGAGAGGATGGTGCAGGCGATCAGGACGATGCCGCCGGCTTTCTTGGACTGGAAAAAACGGGTGAAGCTGCGCGACAGGGCGCGTTGGATGACGGTCATCGGGTGCCTTTCATGGACGGAGGCGTTCCGCGTGGCGGCCCGACCAACGCGCATCCTGCTCCACACGATGTGTGTGCACCCTGGGGACATTATAACCCGGCATGCGGGGCTGCCCGTCGCGCAGCCGGACGGGCGGCGCCACCGCCTGCGGCGCGCCGGAAGCCAGTCGTTGCCTTGCCGCCACCAATCTCCCGCAGTGCCTTGCGGCACGGTAGAATGCCCGGATTCCCTTGATTCAAAGCCGTCCGGCGCGCCCGCGTGAAGTATTCACTACAAAACCGACCCCTGATGATCGCCCTTGCCGCCTCGGTGGCGGCGCATGCGCTGCTGCTGGCGGTCCGCTTTGCCGCGCCCGAGGCGTTCCGGGTGCAGCCGGCCGATCCCGGCCTCGAGGTCATCCTGGTCAACGCCAGGCACGCCAACGCGCCGACCAAGGCCGAGGCGCTGGCCCAGGCCAACCTGGAAGGCGGCGGCACCCAGGACGCCGGCCGTTCGAAGTCGCCGCTGCCCGATTTGCGCCGCAACGAGAACGGCGACAGCATCAAGGCCCTGCAGCGCCGCATCGCCGAACTCGAGCAACTGCAACAGAACGTGCTCACGCGCGTGCAGCAGTCGACGTTCGCCGCCGCCCCGGTGCGCGACAAGGACAAGCCGGACCCGACCCGCAACGGCCAGGACGAGGTCGACACCGCGCGCCAGATTGCGCGCATGACGGCCGAGATCACCCAGACCATCGAGGACCAGAACCGCCGGCCGAAGCGCACCCACATCTCGCCGAGCACGCGCCAGGTCGGCTATGCGCTGTATTACAAGGCGATGCAAAAGCGCGTGGAAGAAATGGGCACGCTGAACTTCCCCCAGCAGAACGGGCGCAAGCTGTACGGCGAACTGGTGGTATCGATCCCGATCTTCCAGGACGGCAGCCTGTACCAGAAAGAGGGCGGTCCGCGCATCGAGCGCAGTTCCGGCAACCCGGCGCTGGACAAGGCCGCGCTTGAGATCGTGCGCCGCGCCGCGCCTTTCGGCAGCTTCCCCCAGAACATGCGCACGGCCGGCAAGGACGACTTGTGGATCGTGATTACCCGCTTTACCTTCACACGCGAGGAGAAAATGAAGGCTGAATTGCAGGAGGCATCATGAGGCCCGACGATGCCGACCACTATTGCGTCATCGGCAACCCGGTTGCCCATAGCAAGTCGCCGCTGATCCACGCCGCCTTTGCCGCCCGCACCGGCCAGCACATCGCTTACGGCCGCCGCCTGGCGCCGCTCGACGGTTTTGCCGACGTCGTGCGCGACCTCATCGCCAAGGGATACAAAGGCGCGAACGTCACCGTGCCCTTCAAGCTGGAGGCGGCAAGCCTGGCCACGCGCCTGGAAGAGCGGGCGCGCGCCGCCGGCGCGGTCAACACGCTCAGCTTTGTCGACGGCGAGATCGTCGGCGACAACACCGACGGCCCCGGCCTGGTGGCCGACATCGTGCGCAACGCCGGCGTGCCGCTGGCGGACAAGCGCATCCTGTTGCTGGGCGCGGGCGGCGCGGCGCGCGGCGTGATGCTGCCTTTCCTGCAACAGGGGCCGGCGACGATCGTGGTGGCGAACCGCACCCTGGCCACGGCCGAGGCGCTGGTGGGGGCTTTCCAGGACCAGGTGACGCAGGTCAGCGCCTGCGGCTTCGATGGTATTCGCGGCGCGTTCGACATCGTCGTCAACGCCACCTCGGCCAGCCTGAGCCAGGCGCTGCCGCCGGTCCCGGCCTCGGCCTTCACCAAGGACACGCTGGCGCTGGACATGATGTACGGCGACCAGCCGACACCCTTCATGCAGTTCGCGGCGCGGCAGGGCGCGCGTACGCGCGACGGCTTCGGCATGCTGGTCGAGCAGGCCGCGGAAGCCTTTGCGATCTGGCGCGGCGTGCGCCCGGACACCCACGATCTCCTGACGACTCTGCGTTCATAATTAAAGCGATGGCAAAAAAAGGCAATGCGGGCGGCGTTTCGAAACGTCGCTGGATCAAGTGGATTTTCCTGGGGCCGATCCTGGCCGTGCTGCTGATTCAGTTGTATTTTTTCGTGCAGGTCTGCTGGTTCGTGTACTTCAATCCGGGATCGACCAGCTTCATGCGCCAGCAGCTGTCGGAGCTGCGCGAAGCCAACCCGAATGCCCGGCTCAAGCACGAGTGGGTGCCCTACGAGCGCATCTCGGACAACCTCAAGCGCGCGGTGGTGGCCTCCGAGGACGCCAACTTCGCCGACCACCCAGGGGTGGACTTCGATGCGCTCGAACGGGCCTACGAGCGCAACAACCGCCGCCACAAGGTCGTCGGCGGCGGCTCGACCATTACCCAGCAGCTGGCGAAGAACCTGTTCCTGTCCGGCTCGCGCAGCTACCTGCGCAAGGGGCAGGAGATGATCATCGCCTTCATGCTGGAATCGGTGATGAGCAAGCGCCGCATCCTCGAGGTGTATTTGAACGTGGTCGAGTTCGGGCGCGGCGTGTTCGGCGCGGAAGCGGCGGCGCGCTATTACTTCCGCACCTCGGCCGCCAAGCTGGCCCCGAACCAGGCGGCGCGCCTGGCGGTGATGCTGCCCAATCCGCGCTACTACGACCGCAACCGGAGCACCAATTACCTGATCAAGCGCACGAACCTGATCCAGCGCCGCATGCGGGCCGCGGAGTTACCTTAACGGTAGTTATCAGAAACGCTGAAAAAACGCCGATGGCGGGGCAAAACCGTCGTTTCGGGGTGGCCGGTATGAGGGCTAACGGGTACACTTGCGTCAGTTTTGATTCCGGCCGAGAAAGCGCGCATGATCAATGTATTTGTCCTACAAAATGGCCGACTGAACCAGGTACCGATCGCCTCGCGCGCCGACCTGGAGAACGTCAAGCCTGTCTGGGTCGATCTCACCGATCCGGACGATGACGAGCGCGCCTGGGTCAAGGCCATCTATAACGTTTCGCTGCCGGGCGAGGACGAGGTGTCGGACATCGAGGCCTCGGCCCGCTACTACGAAGCCGAGAACGGCGACCTGCACCTGCGCACCGACTTCCTGCGCGAGGAAGACGACGGCCCGTCGCGCGTGATCACGGTTGCCTTCATCCTGTCGGGCAAGATGCTGTTCTCGGTCCATGCGGACGACCTGCCGGTGTTCCGCCTGGTGCGCATGCGCGCCCGCTCGCGCCCGGGTTCGATCGCCGACTACATGGACGTGCTGCTCGACCTGTACGCGACCGACGCCGAATACTCGGCGGACGCGCTCGAAGGCATCTACGAGAGCCTGGAAGAAGTCAGCCAGCGCGTGCTGCAGAAAGAATTCTCCGATCAGGATGCGGCTGCCGCGCTGAACGCGATCGCCCACGAGGAAGACTTGAACGGCCGCATCCGCCGCAACATGATGGACACGCGGCGCGCGGTCAGTTTCCTGATGCGCGGGCGCCTGCTCAATTCCGACCAGTTCGACGAGGCGCGCCAGATCCTGCGCGACATCGAATCGCTCGACGGCCACACGTCCTTCCTGTTCGACAAGGTGAACTTCCTGATGGACGCCACCGTCGGCTTCATCAACATCAACCAGAACAAGATCATCAAGATGTTCTCGGTGGCCTCGGTGATCTTCCTGCCGCCGACCATGATCGCCAGTGTCTACGGCATGAACTTCCAGAAGTTCCCCGAGCTGAACTGGACCTTCGGCTATCCGATGGCGCTGGGCCTGATGGCCGCCAGCGCCGCCGCTCCGCTGTGGTACTTCCGCCGCCGCGGCTGGCTCAAGCTGACGTAGGCGGACGCTCCTCCAGCTGGCCCACCAGGATCAGCGACACCGGCTTGCCGGTGCGCGGATGCAGCGGCTCGCGCATCTCGCGGATCCGCAGGCCGTTCGCGGCGAACAGCGCGATCCAGCTCGACAGGGTGCGGAAATACCAGGGCGGCGCGTCCTGGAAGCCGCTGTTGAAACCGGCCCAGCTGCCTTCGCGCCAGCCGTCGACATACGGCGCATCGCCGCAGGCGGCGACCGGATGCACGGTCTGCACGACCAGGTGGCCGCCGCGCCGCAGGTAGGAGGGCGCGGCCCGCAGCAGCCCGTCCACGGCCTCGTTCCCGATCAGCGAAAAATTACACACGGCCAAGTCGACCGACAGTCTCAATTTGCCGTCGGCGATGTCTTCATAGGACAGCAACTGGAACTCGCCGCCGCCGGCCGCGCGCGCCGCTTCGACCAGGCCGGGGATCGCATCGACCCCGGTCATCTCCACCTCCGGCAGCGCCCGCACCAGCCAGCCTTCGCCGCAGCCGAGGTCGACGGCGCTCTGCGGGGCATAGGCGCGCACGGTGTCGACAATCGCCCCGTTCGTGACCAGGGTGCGTGTTTCGATCTCGCCGTTCCGTACGGCGGCGACCCAGGGATCGGTATTGCGGTGCCAGGAATCGATGATCGTGGCGTCGAGCTGGTCCATCGTGCATGCTCCCATGTCAAAAGCGCATTATGCGGCAGTTGCAGCGGGCGCGGCCGCTGACAGTGTGGGATTTGGAGGATTTCTACGGCGAATCGTTCACTATACTCACATCATGGATGAAAAGCGCCATTGGTTTCCCGTTCGACCGGCAGGAAATGGCTGGGGATGGGGCTTGCCGCAAGTCTGGCAAGGCTGGGCGGTCCTGCTGGCTTTCCTGGTATTGCTCATCGGCGGCGTGATCGTCCTGGCGCCGCATGGGCAGCTCGCCATCATCGCCTACGGCTGTTTCCTCGGCGTGCTGCTGGTTGCCGTCGCGGCCTGGAAAGGCGAGCCGCAAAGCCTGCGCAGGAAGCGCCCGGCAGACCAGGCAGCGCGTCGTCGCTGACGGAAGCAGTCTGAACCGTCGCCATGAAACGTGCCCTGTTACTGCTGTCGCTGCTGTCCGCCTGCGCCCGCCCGCCGGCGCCGCCGG
>DOUW01000461.1 GCA_003520365.1 Massilia sp. | reverse complement strand
GGTGGCGCGCGGCGTCGACGCGGGCGCCATCGCGGCCGGTTGCGGCGGCGACAAGGCGAAGATTCCGGAGGCAGTGCTCGCTGCCCGCATCGACGCCGTCGAGCGCTGGAAGGCGCAAGCGCAGCCCCCGCACGGACCCGGTTAGTTGTCGTAAATACCACGTGCGCGACTGCCGCCGCCGTTTTGATATGCTCCTGCAACTATGAGTAGATTGTTACGTTGGTCGGACAGCTTGTTTGCGGGGTGGGTGCGTCGTGTGGAAGCCTTGCATCCGCGACGGCGGCTGCAATTGATCGGCGCCGCGGCGCTGGTCCTGATCGCCTTGCTGGCGGTCCTGTACACGCGCACTACCGGGGTCGATGTCGACAACCAGAACCGCGTGATGTTCGACCTGCACGAGCTGCAGCAGCTCGATGCCGAGTGGGACGCGAACCTGCTGCGGGCCCATATCGGCAACGGCATGGCCGATGCGCGCCTGGCCGCGCCGGTCACGCAGATGCGCCAGCTGATGGACCGCCTGGAAGAAGCGCTGCCGATGACGCGCGGACGCGGCGCGCGCCAGGCCCATACGGAGCTGGCCGGAGCGCTGCGCATGAAGGCCGACCTGGTGAACGAGTTCCGCGCCCTGAACACGCCCTTGCGCACGGCCCTGCAGACGTTGCCGCCCGCGCTGGCCGACCTCAAGACCGAACTCGGCGGCATCGAGGGTGCGCTGGCGCCGGGGCGCCTGGTGGTGCGCCTGGATGCGCTGCTGAACGACCTGCTGGCCGATACGCTGCGCTACAACCTGGCGCCGTCGCCGGCGCTGGCGCGCCGCATCGAGAGCAACCTGGCCCAGATCGAGGACCAGAAGTCGCGCTTTTCGCAGGCGGTGATGGACCAGATCGACGCACTGGCGCGCGATACCCGCATCGTCCTGGCCAACCGGCCGCGCGAGAACGAGGTCGAGGCCCAGATCGCCGCGCTCGGCACGGGCGAGATGATGGCGCTGCTGGGCCGCGAGTTCGACCGTTCGTTCCAGGCCGAGGTGCTCGAGCGCCAGCGCTACCGCGGCTTCCTGTTCGCCTATTCGATCCTGCTGCTGGCCTTGCTCGCGTATGCGGGCTGGCGCCTGCGCCGCAGCTACCGCATCATCAACGACGTCAACCACCGCCTGAAGGCGGCCAACGACACGCTCGAACACCGCGTGGCCGAGCGCACCGCCGAGCTGGAAGAGCAGTCGAAGAAGCTGGCGCGCCTGGCCCAGCACGACAGCCTGACCGGGCTGGTCAACTACGGGCAGCTGACCCGCCTGCTGGAACTGGCGCTGGTGCGCGCCGCGCGCCGCGACACCGTGGTCTCGACCATGTTCATCGACCTCGACGGCTTCAAGGGCGTGAACGACACCTGGGGCCACGCCACCGGCGACCTGGTGCTGCAGCTGGTGGCGCGCCGCGTGCAAAAGGTCTTGCGCGCGGAGGACGTGCTGGCGCGCCTGGGCGGCGACGAATTCGTCATCATGCTCGAGGGCGTGAACATGCCCGAAGGCGCGCTGCGCATCGCCAAGCTGGTGCTCGAGCAGATCGAGGGCATCGTCGAGGCCGACGGCAACCCGGTCTCGATCTCGGCCAGCATCGGCATCGCCAGCGCGCGCGGCCGCGCCGGCGCCGAATGGGGCGCGGCTGCCTTGCTGGCCGATGCCGACAAGGCAATGTATGCGGCCAAGCAGGCCGGCAAGGGCACCTTCATCATCAGCCCGAACGCGCAGTGGGGCGCGCCCGATCCCGACAAGGGCGCGCACGGCGGCACGAGCCCGGCAAGCTGAGCGTAATCCGCTACAATATCCGCATGCTGCGCTGCACAATAACGAACCGCTGAACCCGATCCCGACTCCGTATGCCCGATAATCCGTTTACCCACTGGCTGGCCAGCCTGGCTGGCAAGACCGACCGTCCGGCGGTGCTGGTCAAGGCACTGGGCAAGCGCGACCGCCGGCGCATGCTCAAGCATTTCCTCGCGCTCGACGAGGGCGACCGCCTGCTGCGCTTCGGCACGGTCCTGCCGGACGAGCAGATCCACGTCTACGTGAACAAGATCGATTTTTCGCGCGACATCGTGTTCGGCGTGTTCAGCCACGTATTCCAGCTGGTCGGCGTCGGCCACCTGGCCTTCGCGCCTGCCGAGAAGGGCCGCGCCGGCACGACCACCAAGAAGCGGGTGGCCGAATTCGGCGTCTCGGTCTCGAAGTCGGCCCGCGGGCAGGGCGTCGGCACGCGCCTGTTCCAGCGCGCATCAATCCACTGCCGCAACTCCGACATCGACACCTTGTATATGCAGTGCCTGTCGAGCAACCGCACCATGATGCACATCGCCAAGAAGGCCGGGATGGAGATCAAGCGCGAGTATGGGGAAGCGGACGCCTACCTGCACCTGCCGCCGCCCAGCCCGGGCAGCGTGATGCGCGAAGCGCTGGAGGAGCAGTTTGCCGTGATCGATTACACGGTGAAGGCGAATGCGCGGGCGGCGGTGAAGTGGTTTACGCCGAAGAAGCGCAGCAAATAGGGTTTTGCCGTTGTAGGGTGGGCACTTGTGCCCACGCGGTAGAGCTGCTGGTCTGCCGATAAGCCTCGCGAAGCGCTCTCTTCCTTACCCTACCGGGGGACTTGTCGATATTCATAAGTCGTACCGCGTGGGCTCAAGAGCCCACCCTACGCCCCCCGATCACCGCGCCGCCGGCGCGTCGATCGGCAGCGCCGTCGTTTCCTTGATCCGCTGCAGCGCAAAGCTCGACTTCACGTCCAGCACCGACGGATGGCGCAGCAGGGTCGCCATCATGAAGCGCGAGAAGTGGTCCATGTCTTCCACATGCACGCGCAGCAGGAAATCCATCTCCCCCGTCATCGCATAGCAGGCCACCACTTCCGGCCAGGTCGCCACCGCCTGCGCGAACTCGAAACGCGGCGAGGTCGCCGGCACGCGCGAGTTGGCCGGGCCTTCGCTGTGCTTTTCCAGGCGCACGTTGACATAGGCCAGCAGCCCCAGTCCGATCTTGTCGGGGTCGACCAGGGCCACGTATTGACGGATGACGCCGGCTTCCTCCAGCCGCTTGATACGGCGCAGGCAGGGCGAGGGCGACAGGTTCACCCGCTCGGCCACGTCCTGGTTCGACAGGCGGCCATCGGCCTGCAGGATTTCCAGGATTTTGCGGTCGGTTTTATCCAGCTCGATTTTTGACATGAATTTCCTTGCTACGGTTTGGAACCGCAATTTTATTGCGCAATTGCCTCATCGTGGGGAATTGATTGGTATTTAATGCCGAGGGCACAAGACTATACTGTCGCAAATCGCGGAGGAGACATCTCCGTCGTGGCGCAACCAATAACAACAAGGCGCCGACACCCTAGGACGACAAGACATATCTGTATAGATAGTGCGGAAACGCTGCCCCAGAAGGGCGGCGCGGTCCGCCGTCTTGCGTCCGGCTCAACACAACGGAGACATCAATGAACGCACCCCTGGACCGTTCCCAGCTGCAACCATCCCAGCCGGAGCACGAGATCACGCTCGACGACAAGTGGACGCTCGAGCGCGGCCGCGCCTTCATGACCGGCACCCAGGCGCTGATCCGCCTGCCGATGCTGCAGCGCGAACGCGACCTGAAAGCCGGCCTGAACACCGCCGGCTACATCACCGGCTACCGCGGCTCTCCCGTCACCGCCGTCGACCAGACCGCGATGAAGGCGCGCAAGCACCTCGAAGCCCACCATGTGAAATTCCACCCGGGCATGAACGAGGACCTGGCCGCGACCGCTGTCTGGGGCACCCAGCAAACCAACCTGTACAAGGACGCCAACTACGACGGCGTGTTTGCCATGTGGTACGGCAAGGCGCCGGGCGTGGACCGCTGCGGCGACGTTTTCAAGCACGGCAACAACGCCGGTTCCGCCAAGAACGGCGGCGTGCTGGTGCTGGCCGGCGACGACCATGCGGCGAAATCCTCGTCCACCGCGCACCAGTCGGATCACATCCTGACCCACTGCGGCATCCCGGTGCTGTACCCGTCCTCGGTCCAGGAATACATCGACTTCGGCCTGCACGCCTGGGCCATGAGCCGCTACACCGGCCTGTGGGTGTCGATGAAGTGCGTCACCGACATCATCGAGTCCGGCGCCGTGGTCGACCTCGACCCGGACCGCGTCCAGATCGTCACCCCCACCGATTTCGAGCTGCCCGAAGGCGGCCTGAACATCCGCTGGCCGGACGCCGTGCTGGACCAGGAAGTCCGGATGAGCAACTACAAGTGGTACGCCGCGCTGGCCTACGCGCGCGCCAACAAGCTCAATAAAATCATCTGGGACAGCCCGCAGCCGAAGATCGGCATCATCACTGCCGGCAAAAGCTATGTCGACACGCGCCAGGCGCTGGCCGATCTCGGCATCGACGAGCAGGCGGCGCGCGACATCGGCCTGCGCCTGTACAAGGTCGGCATGACCTGGCCGCTCGAATCCGAAGGCGTGCACGAGTTCGCGCGCGGACTGGACGAGATCCTGGTGGTCGAGGAAAAGCGCCAGGTGATGGAATACGCGCTGAAGGAAGAACTCTATAACCTGCCCGACGGCGAGCGTCCGCGCGTGGTCGGCAAGTTCGACGACACCGGCGAGTGGCACAACAAGAACCGCACCGGCCACGGTGACTGGCTGCTGCCGGCCACGTATGAACTGAACCCGGCCCAGATCGCGCGCGCCATCGCTTCGCGCATCTCGCACTACTGCGCGGGCCACCCGGTGGCCGAGCGCGTCAGGGAACGCATCGCCTTCCTCGAAGCGAAGGAGCTGGTGCTCAAGAATATCCCGGCCAAGGCCAATCCGGACACCGACCGCATCCCGTACTTCTGCTCGGGCTGCCCGCACAACAGCTCGACGAAGGTGCCGGAAGGCTCGCGCGCGATGGCCGGCATCGGCTGCCACTACATGGTGCTGTGGATGGACCGCGAAACCTCGACCTTCACCCACATGGGCGCGGAAGGCACGACCTGGATCGGCCAGGCACCGTTCACCAGCGAGAAGCACGTGTTCGTGAACCTGGGCGACGGCACCTACTTCCACTCGGGCATCCTGGCGATCCGCGCCGCGGTGGCGGCCAAGGTGAACATCACCTACAAGATTCTCTACAACGACGCGGTCGCGATGACCGGCGGCCAGAACGTCGACGGCCCGCTCGATCCGGGCATGATCACGCGCCAGATCGCCGCCGAAGGCGTGAAGCCGATCATCGTCGTCACCGACGAACCCGATAAATACCCGAGCGACTACGCCTGGGCCGAGGGCGTCACCGTGCGCCACCGCTCCGAGCTGATGGACGTGCAGAAGGAACTGCGCGAGATGCCGGGCGTGTCGGCCGTGATCTACGACCAGACCTGCGCCTCCGAGAAGCGCCGCCGCAGGAAAAAAGGCGAATTCCCCGACCCGGCCAAGCGCGCGGTGATCAACGAGGCCGTCTGCGAAGGCTGCGGCGACTGCTCGGTGCAGTCGAACTGCCTGTCGGTCGAGCCGCTGGAAACGGAACTGGGCCGCAAGCGCCAGATCAACCAGTCCTCGTGCAACAAGGACTTCTCGTGCGTCTCCGGCTTCTGCCCGAGCTTCGTCACGGTGGAGGGCGGCGGCCTGAAGAAGCCGAAGAAAGCCGCGGCTGCGACCGATAACGCCTTGCCGGTGCTGCCTTCGCCCGCGATCCCGGCGATCGATGCGCCTTTCGGCATCCTGGTCGCCGGCATCGGCGGCACCGGCGTGGTGACCGTCGGCCAGATCCTGGCGATGGCGGCCCACGTCGAAGGCAAGGGTGCGATCGTGCTCGACCAGTCCGGCCTGGCCCAGAAGGGCGGCCCGGTGATGTCGCACGTGCGCCTGGCCCAGCATCAATCGGACCTGCACTCGACCCGTGTCGGCACCGGCAGCGCCGATCTCGTGATCGGCTGCGACCAGATCGTCACCGCCAGCCGCGACGCCCTGTCGCGCATGGGAGAAGGGCGTACCTGGGCCGCCGTGAACGGCACTGGCGCCACGACGGCGGCTTTTGTCAAGAACCCGGACTGGCAGTTCCCGGCCGAGGGTTCGCGCGGCGCCATCGTGCAGGCCTGCGGCGAGGGCAATGTCGACTTCCTCGACGCCGGCCGCATCGCCACCGCGCTGATGGGCGACGCGATCGCGACCAACATGTTCATGCTCGGCTATGCCTTCCAGAAGGGGCACGTGCCGCTGCTGGAATCGTCGTTGATCAAGGCGATCGAACTGAACGGCGTGTCGGTCCCGTTCAACAAGGCCGCCTTCAACTGGGGCCGCACCGCCGCGCACGACCTGGCCTCGGTGACGAAGCTGGCGACGCCCGCCAAGGTGGTCGAGTTCAAGCGCGCCCAGACCCTCGACGAATTGATCAACCGCCGCGTCGAGCTGCTCACCGCCTACCAGAACGCCGCCTACGCCGCGCAGTACAAGACGTTTGTCGACCAGGTCCGTGCCGAAGAGGCAAAGCTGGGCAAGGGCACCCGCCTGACGGAAGCGGTCGCGCGCTACTACTACAAGCTGATGGCCTACAAGGACGAGTACGAGGTCGCGCGCCTGCATACCGATCCGGCATTCCGCGAAAAGATCGCCAACATGTTCGAAGGCGACATCAAGCTGAAATTCCACCTGGCGCCGCCGCTGATGGCCAAGCACGACAAGGAAGGCCGCGCCATGAAGAAGGAATACGGTTCGTGGATGATGAGCGCCTTCGGCGTGCTGGCCAAGCTGAAGGGCCTGCGGGGCACCCCGTTCGACGTGTTCGGCTATACCGAGGAGCGCAAGATGGAGCGTGCGCTCGTCAAGCAGTACCGCGACACGGTGGCGGGCCTGCTGCCGAAGCTGACGAGCGAGAGCCTGGCGCAGGCGGTCGCGATCGCCAGCATTCCGGAAGACATCCGCGGCTACGGCCACGTGAAGGCGCGCCACCTGAAGGCGGCGAAGGAAAAAGAAGCGAAGCTGTTGTCTGCTTTCCACACCCCGGGAGGCGTGACGCGCGCCGCCTGACGCCGTCTTGTCCGGCATCTCCCGCGCCGGGACTGGCTTTGCGCCGGCCCCGGCGTTTTTTTGCGCTCACGAATCAGAACTTATCAAAAAAAAATTTAATAATTGCAATCGTGCGGGTCTTCTCAAACCGACGAGCTTGTCATACTCTTGCTTGACATAATTGTCCTTTATTTAACTAATACCATGAAGACGCCAACTACTTCCAAGGGTCAGATGACCACTTCGCTCCGCTTGATCTGCGCCGCCGTCGTGGCCGCATCCGCGCTTGCCGCCTGCGGCGGTGGTGGCGGTGGCGGCGGTAGCGGCAGCGGCCCGATTGCGGGCAATCCGACG
>DOUW01000494.1 GCA_003520365.1 Massilia sp. | reverse complement strand
CGCCAGCGGCGCAGGCGGATGGCGGCGACGATCATCGCGACGCCGGCCGCGGCGCCGACCCACAGTTCCGGCCGCGCCAGGCTGCCCCAGGAGGCGCTCAGCACCGACAGCATGTCGACGCCGTGCTGGTCGCGAAACGGCAGGGCGGTGCCGCCGTCCATGAACCAGGCGCCGGGCACCAGGCCGAGCAGCAGGGTTTCGAGCACGTTGTTGATGATCCAGTCGGCGTTGATGGTCGTGCCGTACAGGGCCAGCAGGTAGTCCATCCACTTCAGCAGGACGGCGGCGATCAGCGGCAGGCCGACGGCCCACAGGAAGACCTTCGATTTCGCCCAGCTCGACACCAGCAGCAGCCAGCCGGCGCAGGGCAGCGCCCACAGGATGTAGACCGGGATCATGGCCAGCAGGTAGACCGGCGACAGGTACAGGTTGACGTTGCTGAGCACCGGGCCGAACAGGTTCAGGCCCTGGTGGCTGGCGGCCACGCCGCCCAGCATCAGGATCAGGAAGGCGGCGGCGCCGGCGATGACGACCGTGATCGCCGGCGCCAGCACCAGCGCGGTCACCAGCTTCGACAGCACGGTCGTGGCGTCGGAGATCGGCAGCGACTTCCAGAACAGGATGCTGCGGTCGCGCCGGTCGTCGTAGAGCGCGCCCAGGCAGTAGAAGAAGGCAACGACGGGCAGCACGATGAAGATCGGCGCGCCGGTCGCGATGTAGTTGTTGGCGGCGACGTCGGCGATCTGGTTGCGGGTATGGCGGTCGGCCAGGCTGGCGATCTTCGCGCTGCCGGCGCGGTGCACTTCCTCGCCGCCGATCGTGATGGTGACGCTGTCGCCGTCGAGCTTGCCGGTCGAGATGCCGTAGCCGATCATGCCGCCCACCAGCACCACCATCAGCGCGGCCGCGATCAGCGGCGCCCAGACGAAGCCGCCCTTGTGCTCCCAGAACTCGCGGCGCAGCAGCCATTTCATCGTATTCATGCGTAGGTTCCTTTCATGGTTGCCACGAACAGGTCGGCGACGCTCGGGTTGCGCGTTTCGCCGAGGGCGGACAGCTGGGCGCGCGAAACGCCGTCGAACAGCATCACCGACTTCCCGAACACGGTGCGCTGGTCGATCGGCTGCAGCGCGTTGGCGGCATTGACCTTGTCGGCCGGGACCATCACTTCGATGTAGCGCTCGCCGACTTCGTCCATCGAGGCGGCCAGCACGATCTTGCCGTCGCGGATGAACATCAGGTCGGTCAGGATGTGCTCGACTTCCTCGACCTGGTGGGTGGTGATGACGATGGTCTTGTTTTCGTCGAAGTAGTCTTCCAGCAGGTTCTGGTAGAACTGCTTGCGGTAGATGATGTCCAGGCCCAGCGTCGGCTCGTCCAGCACGAGAAGACGGGCGTCGATCGCCATCACCAGCGCCAGGTGCAGCTGGACGATCATGCCTTTCGACATTTCCTTCACCTTCATCGCCGGTTTCAGCTTGGTGTTGGCGATGTAGCGTTCGGCGCGGGCGCGGTCGAAGCGCGGGTGGATGCCGGCCACGAAGTCGACCGCGTCGCGCACCCGCAGCCAGCGCGGCAGGATCGCGACGTCGGCGATGAAGCAGACGTCCTGCATCAGGGCGTCGCGCTGGGTGCGCGGATCGAAGCCCATGACGGTGAGCTGGCCCTCGAACGGGATCAGGCCCAGCGCGGCTTTCAGGGTAGTGGTCTTGCCGGAGCCGTTGGGACCGATCAGGCCGACGATGCGGCCGGCCGGGATGTCGAAGTCGATGCCGTCGATCGCCGTCTGCTTGCCGTAGCGCTTGGTCAGGCCGCGGGCCGAGATCACGGCGCTCATGCCGCACCTCCCGGCTCTGCGGTGCGCAGCAATTGCTCGACGTTCAGGCCCAGCAGGCGGATGCGCTCCACCATCGCCGGCCATTCCTCGCTCAGGAAGCGTTCGCGTTCGCTCGCAAGCAGCTTCTCGCTTGCTCCTTCAGTGACATACATGCCAATTCCCCTTCTTTTTTCTACTAGGTTTTCGTCGACCAGCTCCTGGTAGGCCTTGGAGACGGTGATCGGGTTCAGCTGATATTCGGAAGCTACTTGTCGTACCGAAGGAAGGGGATCACCTGCCTTCAATACACCGTCGAGCATCATGCCGATCACCCGGTCCTTGAGCTGGCGGTAAATCGGTGCATTGTCGTTCCAGCCGATGTTCATGCTCGGCCTCCCTGTCGTTCCGGCGCTGGCACATGATCCTGCATGTCTGGCTCCCTGTTGATGAATGCGTTGGTGTTGTAGTGAAGTATGACACCAGCATTCCTGGCAACCAGGGGAATGCGACAAGCTGCAAAAAAGCGGGACCGGACGGTAAAAAATGCGCTCCGGAGCGGGCGCGGCGCTTGTCGCCGCTGCGCCGGCCGCACGACCCGCCGGCCACGATCCAACGCGCATAATAGAGGATTTTGCTAGTCGGAAAACTAACGAAATATTGCGCAGCGCAATATCACTTTCGCCGTCGGACGACGGGAGGCAGCGTCTTCTCGCCGCGGCACGAAGTCACAAATGCGGAACGATTTTTCCTGGAATGGGAAGAAATTGATGGGTTTTCTCTGCCATTCGGCACGCGGCGAGCAGAATTCTACTGTCCAGGTCGGAATTTCTTACACTATCGATGCCGGAATTAACAATCTCCGCCTTAAGTCCTTGATTCGCAAGGGCGTCAATGCGCGGGTATGGCGCTTGCTTCCTGTGCGATGCGGTGTGGATGGCCGCCTAATCACTGACGAGGATCTTCATCATGAAATTTCTGAAGAAAATGGCTTGTGCTGCAGCTGTGGCAATGTCGATGGGCGCCGCCCAGGCGGCGCCGGTCCTGAACGACTGGGTATTCAACCCGACCGGCGATGGTTACGAAAGCGGGCAGGTGATCAACGAATACCTGGACGTGAACGGCAATGCCTTCATCAACCTCACCCCCACCGGCGACACCAGCTTTACGTTCACCGAGCATGCCGTGTTCAACATTTCGCAGGCCGATTCGAACGGCATCCTGTTCCCCATTGCCTACCCAGGCGGAAATATCAGCGCGGTATTCGAAGCGACCGGCACCGGCAACTTCAGCGGGTCCTTTACCTTCACTGGCGGCACGATCCGCATGTACCAGAACCCGACGGATGGCCAGTACGGCAGCACGAACGGCGTCTACGGGGCTAACCTGGGCAACCTGATTGCGAGCTTCGACGTGTTGGCCGGCGGCGGCGGCTTGGTCGATGCCAGCGGCAGCCCGACCACCAACGGCCAGGTGAGCGTGTTCGCCCGGGCTGAAGCAGGGGCGCTGGAGCCGGGCTACTTCTTCCTCGACGGCGGCGAAGACCTGTCGGGATCGGCGGTGCTGGCATTCGCCTTTACGAACGCGAACACCGTCGGTGAGCCGACCAGCCGCCTGGTCGATGAAGTCGCTTGCGAATATGCCGGCTTTACTGGTCCGGGCTGCGACGGCACTGCTTACGAGAACGCACCGGGCGACTATTTCTTCCTGTCGACCAATGGCCAGTTCAAGCTGAACGAGGTCGAAGGTGGGGAAGTGCCGGAGCCGGGCTCGCTGGCCCTGTTCGGCATCGCCATGCTGGGCGCCGGCATCGTGATGCGGCGCCGCGCCGGCAAGGTTTGACGATCAGGATGCGGATGCGTGGAAGCTGGAAACGACAAGAGCGGGCTTGCCCGCTCTTTTTTCATCGAATCCTTACGCGATAACGCCGTCGAGCCCGTAACGCCGGATCGCGCCGTCTTCGGCGATGGCGATCCAGCCGCCGCGCGGCGGTGCGGCATCGAGTTCCCAGTCGGGCAGCACGTAGCGCAGGCGCTCGCCGTGGCGGTGCAGGGCGGGGCGGTGGGTGTGGCCGTGGATCAGGATCGCGGCGCCGGTGGCATCGAAGAGCGCCTCGATCGCGTCAGGCGTGACGTCCATGATCGCGTAGGACTTGGTGGTGTGGGCCTCGCGGCTGCCTTCGCGCAGGCCGGCGATGATGGCCTTGCGCTTTTCCAGCGGCATGGCCAGGAATTGCTGCTGCCAGGCGGGATTGCGCACCATGGCGCGAAACTCCATATATTTCGTGTCGAGCGTGCATTCGGCGTCGCCATGCACGAGGGCGATGCGTTGCCCGCCGATATCCGTCACGTAGGGTTCGGCCAGCAAAGTCAGGCCGGCCGCATCGGCAAAGCCTTGCCCGACCAGGAAGTCGCGGTTGCCGGCCATCCAGAACAGGGCGACGCCGCTGTCTGCGAGCAGGCGCAGGGCGCTCGTGACGCGGGCATGGAAGGGCGTGCCGAGGTCGTCGTCGCCGGCCCAGTATTCGAAGATGTCGCCGAGCAGGTAAAGCGCGCGCGTGTGCGTGGCGTGTTCTTCCAGGAAGCGGAAGAAGGCCTCGGCGGTGCGCGGGTGGGATTCCTGCAGGTGCAGGTCGGAAATGAAAAGCGCGAGCGTGCGCGCGGGAGTGGCCATCGTGGTGCTGTGGTAGATGATCCCGCGCGCCTTTCTATTGACTGATTCGCCGGATTACTGGGCGACTTCGACTTTTTCGATGATGACCGGCTCGACCGGCACGTCCGAGTGCATGCCCGAGCGCGAGGTGGCCACGCCGTTGATCGCGTCGACGATGTCCATGCCCGAGGTGACCTTGCCGAACACGGCATAGCCCCAGCCGTCCTGGCCCGGGTAGTTCAGGAAGTCATTGTTCTTGGTGTTGATGAAGAACTGGGCCGATGCCGAGTGCGGCGCTGAGGTGCGGGCCATGGCGATGGTGTACTTGTCGTTCTTCAGGCCGTTCTTGGCTTCGTTCTCGACGGTGGCGTCGGTGGCTTTCTGCTTCATGCCCGGCTCGAAACCGCCGCCCTGGATCATGAAGTCCTTGATGACGCGGTGGAAGATCGTGTTGGTGAAGTGACCCTTGTTCACGTAGTCCAGGAAGTTGGCAACGGTCTTCGGCGCCTTGTCGGCGTCCAGTTCGACGGTGATGTTGCCCTTGTTGGTGGTCATGATTACGGAGGTCATGTGATGTCCTTTTTGTTTGAATACGTGTTTGAGTACGTGCGGGATGCGAAACGTGCAACCGTTATTTTACAAGCTTATCGCCAGAGAGGAGGGTCGCGTTCTGGATCACGACCGGCACCACCGGTACGTTCTGCATGCCGCGCACGTCGTCGACGACCACGTTCTTGATCTTGTCGACCGTCTCGAAGCCCTTCACCACGCGCCCGAACACGGTGTAGCCGTGGCCGTCTTCGCCCGGGTAGTCGAGGCCGGCATTGTCGTTGGTGTTGATGAAGAACTGCGAAGTCGCCGAGTTCGGATTGGCGGTGCGCGCCATCGCCACCGTGTAGGGCTTGTTCGACAGGCCGTTCTGGGATTCGAGCGGAATCGGTTTCCTGACGCCCGGCTTGTCGACCAGTTTCTCGGTATAGCCGCCGGCCTGGATCATGAAATCGCTGATGACGCGGTGAAAGACCGTGCCTTTGTAGAAGCCGGATTTTACATATTGCAGGAAATTGGCGGTGCTCTTCGGCGCCTTCTCCTGGTCGAGTTCGATGACGATCTCGCCCATGGTGGTCTTCAGCGCGACCTGGGGATTGTCCGCAGCCAACGCTGCGCCCGAGATCAACAAGGCCAGGCTGGCGGCAGCGGCGCGCGCCATCAGCGGGGTGGCAAATCGTGCGAATGGGGTCTTCAAGGCTTCTCCTCGGTGGACGTGGCGCAATGCCGTGTCAAGTCTTTTACAGAAAAATAAACCTGAGCCGTAGGCGGCCAGTCGGGATTTTATCAATGCTATACTTTGCGCAGAACGTCCCATTCTATCAAGAAGAACAACAACGAGGGTCCTGACGGTCTCGACGCAAAGCACCATCTCCCGGCGCGCGCCTCCTTGGCAGCCGTGCCCGGCATTCGCATTGCTCGGGTGTCCCGTCCCCTCTCGAATCATCACCACCAATGAGCCAATTAAAGATCTATAACACGCTGGCGCGCGAAAAACAGGTATTCGTTCCGATGGAGGCCGGCAAGGTCGGCATGTACGTCTGCGGCATGACCGTCTACGACTACTGCCACGTCGGGCACGCGCGCATGATGATGGCGTTCGATGTCATCTATCGCTGGCTCATGGCTTCCGGTTACGACGTCAAGTACGTACGCAACATCACGGACATCGACGACAAGATCATCAAGCGCGCGGTCGAGAACGGCGAAACGCTGTCCTCGCTGGTCACGCGCTTCACCAACTACATGGACGAGGACACGCAGGCGCTTGGCATCCTGCCGCCGAACGTGGTCCCGCGCGCCACCGAATACGTGCCGCAGATGCTTTCGATCATCGAAAAGCTCGAAGAAAAGGGCCTGGCGTACAAGAGCGAGGATGGCGACGTCAACTACGCGGTGCGCGGCTTCGAGGGCTACGGCAAGCTCTCGGGCAAGTCGCTCGACGACCTGCGCGCCGGCGAGCGCGTCGACGTCAATACCGGCAAGCGCGATCCGCTCGACTTCGTGCTGTGGAAGGCCGCCAAGGAATCCGAACCGCTTGAGGCCAAATGGGATTCGAAGTGGGGCCGCGGCCGTCCGGGCTGGCACATCGAGTGCTCGGCCATGTCCTGCGCCACGCTCGGCGAGCGCTTCGACATCCACGGTGGCGGCCAGGACCTGCAGTTCCCGCACCACGAAAACGAGATCGCCCAGAGCGAAGGCGCCTTCGGCGGCACCATGGTGAACTACTGGATCCACAACGGCTTCGTGCGCGTCGACAACGAGAAGATGTCCAAGTCGCTCGGCAACACGCTGGCGCCGCAGAAGATCTCCGACACGCTCGGCGCCGACATCCTGCGCCTGTGGGTGGCCTCGACCGACTACACCGGCGAACTGGCGATCAGCGAAGAGATCCTCAAGCGCGTGACGGAAGCCTACCGCCGCATCCGCAACACCCTGCGCTTCCTGCTGGCGAACACCTCGGACTTCGACCCGGCGAAGAATGCCGTGCCGGTCGCCGAGATGTTCGAGATCGACCGCTACGCGCTGGCCGAGACCGCGCGCCTGCAGCGCGACATCGGCGCCCACTTCGAGCGCTACGAGTTCCACCCGGTGGTCGCGCGCCTGCAGAACTTCTGCTCGGAAGACCTGGGCGGCTTCTACCTCGACATCCTGAAGGACCGCCTGTACACCAGCGGCGTCGATTCCCTGGCCCGCCGCTCGGCCCAGACCGCGCTGTGGCACATCGCGCATTCCCTGCTGCGCGTGATGGCGCCGATCCTGTCCTTCACCGCCGAGGAAGCCTGGGCCGTGTTCGCCGGCCAGCAGGCCTTTGCCGACAGCGACGAGACCATCTTCACGCAAACCCTGTGGAGCTTCCCGGAGCTGGCGGATGGCGACGCGCTGCTGGCCAAGTACGCGGCGCTGCGCGAAGTACGCGCGGATGTCACCAAGCAGCTCGAGGAAGTGCGCGCTTCCGGCGCCATCGGCTCCTCGCTGCAGGCGGAACTGGCGATCCGCGCCGCCGGCGACAAGTACGATTTGCTGGCCAGCCTGGACGACGACCTGAAGTTCGTCTTCATCACCTCGCAGGCGAGCGTCGAGAAGGTCGACGACGCCGCCAACGAGGCGGTGAGCGTGACCCCGTCGGAAGCGGAAAAGTGCGAGCGCTGCTGGCACTACCGCCGCGACGTCGGCCACAACCACGAGCACGCCGGCCTGTGCGGCCGCTGCGTGGCCAACCTGTTCGGCGCCGGCGAAGCACGCCGTTTCGCGTAAGCAGCAGTACAGCAACCGCCATGTCGGCTCCCGGCATGGCGGTTTTTCACATCCGATCCGATAACCAAATGGCAACCAAGAAAAAACCAGGCATTTCCACGGTCCACAAATCCGGCGCCGGCATGACCCCGTGGCTGGGCATCGCCTTCATCATCGTGCTGATCGACCAGCTGACCAAGATCACGATCTCGAAACTGTTCGTCTACGGCGAATCTCTGCCGGTCACCAGTTTCTTCAACCTGGTGCTGGTGTACAACCCGGGCGCGGCCTTTTCCTTCCTGGGCGACCAGGGCGGCTGGCAGCGCTGGTTCTTCACCGCGATCGCGATCGGCGCGATCGGCTTCATCCTGTATCTGCTCAAGCGCAACGCCGGCCAGCGCCTGTTCTGCTGGTCGCTGGCGCTGATCCTGGGCGGCGCCGTCGGCAACGTGATCGACCGGGTCGCCTACGGCCACGTGATCGACTTCCTCGACTTCTACTGGCGCGGCGTCGGCCACTTCCCGGCCTTTAACGTCGCCGACATCGGCATCTCGATCGGCGCCTTCCTGTTCATCATGGACGAACTGCGCCGCGTAAATAAAAACTAAGCAAGAACTAAGCAAGTCCCAAGCACAACCCAAGCAAGCTGAACAAGGAGACCGACATGAGCATGGACCTGAAGGGCAAGAAGATCGTCCTCGGCCTGTCCGGGGGCGTGGCCTGCTACAAGGCCGCGGAACTGTGCCGCGCGCTGGTCAAGCAGGGCGCCAGGGTGCACGTGGCGATGACCGAGGCCGCCACCCACTTCATCGGCCAGGTGACGCTGCAGGCGCTGTCCGGCAACCCGGTCTGGCTGGACCAGTGGGACCCGCGCATGCCCAACAACATGGCGCACATCGACCTC
Source organism: Massilia sp. (assembly GCA_003520365.1). GTDB lineage: Bacteria > Pseudomonadota > Gammaproteobacteria > Burkholderiales > Burkholderiaceae_D > Telluria > Telluria haematophila. The sequence goes on along the minus strand of DOUW01000494.1, from coordinate 1,901 downwards.
ACGCGCGGCGCCGACGCGGTGCTGATCGCGCCCTGCTCGGCCGACTTCATCCGTAAACTCGCGCACGGCGTGTGCGACGACCTGCTCTCGACGCTGTGCCTGGCGCGTCCGCAGGGCGTGCCGCTGCTGGTCGCGCCGGCAATGAACGTCGAGATGTGGCAGAACCCGGCCACCCAGCGCAACGTCGCCACGCTGCTGCAGGATGGGGTTTGCATCTTCGGCCCCGCCGCCGGCGAACAGGCCTGCGGCGAAACCGGCCTGGGCCGCATGCTCGAACCCGAGCAGCTGCTCGAGGAACTGGTCGCCTCCTTCCAGCAGAAGGTCCTGGCGGGCAAGCGCGTCCTGATCACGGCCGGGCCGACCTTCGAGGCCATCGATCCGGTGCGCGGCATCACCAACCTGTCCTCGGGCAAGATGGGCTATGCGATCGCGCGCGCGGCGCGCGAGGCCGGCGCCGAGGTCACGCTGGTCTCCGGCCGGACCGCCCTGCCGACGCCGCACGGCGTGCGCCGCATCGACGTGCTGTCGGCCCAGCAGATGCACGACGCGGTCATGGCCCAGGTCGAGGGCCAACACGTGTTCGTCGGCGTGGCGGCGGTGGCCGACTGGCGCGTCGCCAACGCCAGCGAGCAGAAGCTGAAAAAGCAGGAAGGCGGCGCCCCGCCCCAGCTCGAATTCGTGCAGAACGCCGACATCCTGGCCTCGGTGGCGGCCACTACCTCGCTGTCGGGCTGGCCCTACTGCGTCGGCTTTGCCGCCGAGTCGGAAAACCTGGTCGCGTACGGCGCCGCCAAGCGCGAGAAAAAGGGCATCCCTCTGCTGGTCGGCAACATCGGCCACCACACCTTCGGGCAGGATGACAATTCCATCGTCCTGTTCGACGACAGCGGCCATACCGTGCTGCCGCGCGCCGACAAGCTGACGCTGGCGCGCCAGCTCATTTCCGAAATCGGCAAGCGCCTGGAACAGCGCTCGCTGCTCACCTGAATCACGAACCAGCAACACGCATGAAAAACATTGACGTAAAAATCCTCGACCCGCGCATGAAAGACCTGCTGCCGGCCTATGCAACGCCCGGCAGCGCGGGCCTGGACCTGCGCGCCTGCATCGACGCCCCGCTCACGCTCGAGCCGGGGCAGACCGTGCTGGTGCCGACCGGCCTGGCGATCCACGTGGCCGATCCCGGCTATGCGGCGATGATCCTGCCGCGCAGTGGGCTCGGCCATAAGAACGGCATCGTTCTGGGCAATCTGGTAGGCTTGATCGACTCCGACTACCAGGGGCAATTGATGGTGTCGACCTGGAACCGCGGTCACGCGAGCTTCACCCTGCAGCCGCTGGACCGGCTGGCGCAGCTGGTGATCGTGCCGGTGCTGCAGGTCGGCTTCAACGTGGTGGAGGAATTCGCAACCAGCGAACGGGGCGCCGGAGGGTTCGGCAGCACCGGAAAACAATAACACAAGGAGGACCATGATCCGCATCCATCGCCTGCGCCCGGGGGCGCTGGCAGTCTTTACCGCCCTGCTGCTGTCGGCCTGTACGACGCCAGGCCAGTTCGGCCAGACCGGCACCTTCCCTGGCGCCGCCACCGAGACGCCGCAGGGCCAGCCGCTCACCCCGCAAATGGCCGCAGCGGCCGACACGCTCACCAAGATGGCCGCGCTGCAGGACCGCCTGTACCGCGTGGCCGCCCCGCTCCTGATCGACAACGCCGAACTGTGCACGAAACACGCACGCAACCTGCTCGGCTTCACGGCGAAGAACCGCTACTCGTATCCGGGCGAATACAACGAGGCCGCGCACCTGGCTTTCGGCATGGATGAACGGCTGCAGGTCACCGGCGTCCTGGCCGGCAGCGGCGCGGCCAAGGCCGGCCTGCGCCTGGGCGATGGCCTGGTGGC
>DOUW01000452.1 GCA_003520365.1 Massilia sp. | reverse complement strand
TCGCCGCCGGCGCCGGCACGCGCGGCAAGACCCTCGACAGCAGCCGCATCCAGCCGGCCGCCGAATTCGACCGCTACAGCATCGTGCGCGAGTGGCAGACCGGCCAGTTGCTGCACGTGCGCGTCCAGGTGAAGGAAGAGGAAGCCCGTCCGCGCGGCAACCTCAATCTCGGCTACCGCAAGAAGATCGTCGTCACGCCCTTCCACCTGCGCAGCTCGCCCCAGCTCGACGACGTCGACGACATCGCCACCCGCCTGCCGCAGGAACTGCTGCGCCGCCTGAGCGGCAGCGGCAAGTTCCTCGGCAAGGACAGCCCCTACGTGATCGCGCCCGGCGCCAGCGGCCCGGCGACCGACGTCGCCGCGGTGCGCCGCATCGCCACGATGCACGACGCCCAGTTCGTCATCGCCGGCGAGATCGTCGACGCGAGCAAGTTCGGCAAGCCCGCTTATTACGGATTGATCAAGAAGGATGCGCGCCGCATCGAGATCGCCTTCTACGTCTACGACGGCCTGTCCGGCTCCCTGATCGCACGCCGCACGGCAGTGGCCGAGGGTGTCGGCGAGCAGCGCATCGGCCGCGACAAGCCTTTTGGCAGCGCCAGCTTCGCCGCCACGCCGTTTGGCGGCGCGATCCTGCGCGCGCTCGACGAAGGCGCCGACCAGATCGCCCAGGACCTGGCGCCGCTGCCCTTCATGGCGAAAGTGGTGCAGGTGCAGGGCGAGCGCGTCTTCATCGACGCCGGCAGCACCTCCTCGGTGGCGCCGGGCGACCAGCTCGTGGTCTACCGGCTTGATGCGCGCCAGCAGGTCTACGGCAGCGATCCCCTGGCGCCGCTCGGCACGGTGGAAGCGCCGGTGGGCACGCTGTCGATCGTGCAGGTGCAGCCGGGGTTCGCGATCGGGAAGCTCGATCCGCCGGCCTCGGCCAGGCAGGTCAGCGCGGGCGACCTGGTGCGGTTCGACGTGGCGCTGGCGCCGGCCGAGAAGGATGCCGGGCGCTGAATCGTAGGGTGGGCACCTGTGCCACGCGGTGCAAGGGCGCCAAGTCGAACATTTCTTCGTCATGCAAGCGGTGACTTGATGCCGCGTGCAAGCGCAAGCTCCACCACTTGCCGCTGCCGTACCGCGTGGACACAGGTGTCCACCCTACGCCTTATTCAAAGTCCGTGGCAAGATCATCAGCAAGTGCTTGCCACTGTCGTACCGCGTGGGTTCGAGAACCCACCCTACGGCCTCCTCTAACGCCGCGTGCGAGATTCAGTGCGTAATATCGTAGGGTGGACACCTGTGTCCACGCGGTACAACGGCTCCTGGTCGAACATTCTTTATATCGACAAGCACTGATTTGAGGCCGCACGCTGGTTTCGTCGTTCGTAGGGTGGGTTCTTGAACCCACGCGGTGCAACGGCTGCGAGTTGAACATTCCTTTTTGTCAGCTCGCATCCATTTGAAGCCATCGGCAAGATCATTCTCAGACGCTTGCTAACTTCGTACCGGTGGGTTCGAGAACCCACCCTACGTCCTGTTTTGAGGCCACGAGCGAGATCATTCGTCGCTTGCCGGCGCCGTACCGCGTGGGCTCAGGAGCCCACCCTACGCCTTCCTCGGCGTCCGTGATTGCCGATACCGATGGCTGAACGCCGTCATGTAAAACACATCACGCCGGCGGCGCTTCCGGCGGCCTGCTCAGCAATTCATGCGCCAGCTTCAGGCCGTCGACCATCACCTTGAATGCCTCGCGCTTGGCCTCCTCGTCGGGCACGCGCAGGATGTATGAAGGGTGGTAGACCATCACCACCCACCTGCCCTCGTGCATGATCGGCTTGCCGAGCTTGTCCTTCAGCGTCACGCTGCCGCTGCCCAGCACCGACTTCAAGGCCGTCGCGCCCAGCGCCACGATCACCTTCGGCTTGATCGCCGCCAGCTCCTTGTCGAGCCAATAATGGCAGGCCTCGACCTCGCGCTGGGCCGGGGTCTTGTGCAGGCGGCGCTTGCCGCGCGGCTCCCATTTGAAATGCTTGACGGCGTTGGTGAGGTAGATCTCGCGGCGCTCGACGCCGGCGGCGTCGAAGACCTTGTCGAGCAGCTTGCCGGCCGGGCCGACAAAGGGGTGGCCGGCGAGGTCTTCCTGGTCGCCCGGCTGCTCGCCGACCAGCATGATCGGCGCCTTCTTCGACCCTTCTCCGCCCACGGCCTGGGTGGCGTATTGCCACAAATCGCAGCGCCGGCACTCATCGAGTTTCGAAGGCTGCTGGCGCTCGGGCTGGGCATCGGCCGGGGCGATCGGGATGGTGGCGCCGCTCTTGCGGCCGACCGCCTGGGCCTGGCCGGTGCGGCGCGCACCAAGCGCGGCGTTGGTGACCATCTCGGGCACGATCGCCCCCTCGGGCAGGTTCTTCCAGAAGCGCGAGGGGATATGGCTTTGCATGACCTGGGTGTTCAGGCGCGCCGGGTTGAAAATGCTGCGGTAATAGGTGAGCCAGAGCGCTTCGCCGGCGTCGTCGAGCTCGGCCGCGCTGCTCATCAGGGGGCCGGCGTTGTGCAGGGTGTGGCCGTCCCACAGCACGCTGGCATCGGGCGTGGCGATCATCCAGCTCACATTACCCATGCGGTTCACGAAGTGTTCGGCGACCTGGGGCAGCACGTCGTGACGCGGCTCGAACCAGGCGACGAAGCGCGGCGGGCCGGCGGCCTCGGGACGCTCGCGGAATCGGATGTAGGCATGCATGTCGTGCTCCTCGCGGCGCACCGCCTTTACCATCGAATGCAATCGCGCGCCGTCGGCGTCGGCGGCGGATTGCACGTCGTGCTCGCCCTGGGTCCAGCGCCAGATCACGCGGTAGAGAAAAGCCCAGCGGTCCGGCATGCGACAGCAGGCCGCCGTCTGCAGCATGTCCATCAGCGAGCGCGGCAAGTGCGGTGGCGGTTTCGGTTCGTTCAAGCCGATGGAGGCATTATGCGTGGGCTCGGCTGGCGCCGGCGCACCCGAGAACAGGTCGGCCGCGAGCAGGTCCGGCGCACCCGGCTGGCTCCAGGTGACGAGCTCGGGCGCGACGGAATGGATGAGGAGATCGCGCGCGGCGTCGCGCCATTCGGCGAAATTCGCGACCGCCAGCGGCTGGCCGGCGGCAACCGCTGCGGCCGCGCTCATGCCGCCTGCAATTCCGGCCAGAGGTTCATCTGCTGGGGCGCGTCGGCCAGGTGGCGCCGCAGCAGGTCGGAACTGGATTGTCCCTGGGCCGGCTTGTAGTCGGCCGTGACGACGAAGGGGGCGATCTTCTTCATGCTGCAGCGCAGGCGGGATAAGTCTTCCCAGCGCACCCGCCGCACCCGGCGCAGCTCGACGATGCGCTTGGCGTTGCGCAGGCCGATGCCGGGGATGCGGGCGATCATTTCGGCGTCGACCCGGTTCAGGTCCATCGGGAAGTGCTCGCGGTTGGCCAGCGCCCAGGCCAGCTTCGGGTCGACGTCGAGCGCCAGGTTGCCGGCCTTCGGCATCAGTTCCCCGGCCGTGAAACCGTAGCCGCGCAGCAGGAAGTCGGCCTGGTACAGGCGGTGCTCGCGCAGCAGCGGCGGCGGCGCCAGCGGCACGCTCTTCGGGCTTTGCGGGATCGGGCTGAAGGCCGAGTAGTACACGCGCTTGAGTTTATAGCTGCCGTACAGGGTTTCGGCGGTGTTCAGGATGGTGTGGTCGTCGCTGGCGTCGGCGCCGACGATCATTTGCGTGCTCTGGCCGGCCGGGGCGAAGCTCGGCGCCTTCGGCTCCTCGGCCTTTTCGTCGAGCTTGCGGCGGATCGAGCCCATCGCCAGTTTGATCGTGTGCACGTTCTTTTCCGGCGCCAGGCGCGTGACGCTGTCGTGGGTCGGCAGCTCGATGTTCACCGACAGGCGGTCGGCATAGCGCCCCGCCTTCGCAATCAGGGCCGGATCGGCGTCGGGAATCGTCTTCAGGTGGATGTAGCCGCGGAAGTTGTGGTCTTCGCGCAGGCGGCGCGCCACTTCCACCAGTTGCTCCATCGTGTAGTCGCTCGAACGGATGATGCCGGAGCTGAGGAACAGGCCGTCGATGTAGTTGCGCAGGTAGAAATCGTGGGTGAGCTTCACCACTTCGTCGACCGAGAAACGCGCGCGCGGCACGTTCGAGCTGCGCCGGTTGACGCAGTACTGGCAGTCGTAGACGCAGAAGTTGGTGAGCAGGATCTTCAGCAGCGAGACGCAGCGCCCGTCGGGCGTGTAGCTGTGGCAGATCCCCATGCCGGTGGTGGCGCCGATGCCGCCGTCGCTGCCGTCGGAAGCGCGCTTGGGCGCGCCGCTGCTGGCGCAGGAGGCGTCGTATTTGGCGGCGTCCGCCAGGATTTCGAGCTTGTCGGTAAGTTCCATCACGAAAGGTGGAGCTGTATGGATGTACAGTATATACCAGTCGCGTCCCGCGCGGCGCGCGGGTGAGGTTGGGGGACAACAGGTTTGGTTGGGGCGGTGCGGGTTTGCCGTTTGATGCGTTGGCGGATGGCGTACGGTCGGGTTCAAAAAACGACGCCACAATGCGGCGTTTCGCGTGGGCACGGGGTGCCCACCCTACGGTTGGCGTTCTGGCCGCAACACCGTTAACAACGCGATGCTTCCCGTAGGGTGGGCACCTGTGCCCACGCGCTACGTGTTCATCCATGCACCCGCAGCGGCGGCACATCACCCGCAAACGCCGCCGCGAGTCGCAACCAGGCCAGGCCTTAGCGCACCGGCTTGCCATCCTGGTCGAGCACCACCACCTCGCCCCAGCCCAGCGCGCGGATCCCGGCTTCCACCTTGCGCAGGTCGCCGATCACGATCCAGGTCACCTCTTCCGGCTTGACGAACTTGCCGGCGGCCTGGCCCAGCTGCTGCGGAGTCAGCGCCTTGACGTTGGCGGCGTACTTGCTCCAGTAGTCGTCCGGCAGGCCCAGGTTGACGGTCGCCAGCGCCGCGCCTTCGAGCGCGTTCAGGGTGCCGAAGCGGCCGGCCAGGCGCGAGGTCATGTTGCGCATGATGCTCTCGTACTCGGCGCCGACCAGCGGACGCTCGCCGGCCACGCCCTGCACTTCCTTGCGCACTTCGCGCATCGCCTCGACCGTCTTGTCGGTCTGTACCGGCGCCATAGTGACGAAGCTGCGCTGGCCGCGCACTTCCGACAGGCGCGCGCTGGTGCCGTAGCTCCAGTGCTTGTCCAGGCGCAGGTTGCGGTTCAGACGCGAGGTCGCGATGCCGCCGAAGTTGGTCATCACCGGTTCGATCGCCAGGTCTTCCGGCTGGCCGTAAGGCAGCGACAGCTGGGCGGCGACGATGGTCGACTGCGGCGCGTCCGGCTTGTCGATCAGGTAGATCTTGCGCGGTGCGCTATTCGGCGCGCCATTTACCTGCTTGGCCGGCGCCGTGCCGGCGGCCCACTTGCCGAACGCCGCTTCGAGCGCCGGCAGCAGCTTGTCCATGGTGACGTCGCCGGCCACGACCAGGGTCGCGCTGCCCGGCTTGAACCAGGTGGCGTGCCACTGCGCCAGGTCGTCGCGCGTGATGCCGGCGACGCTGGTTTCGTAGCCGCTGGCCGGCTTGCCGTAGACGTGCTCCTGGCCGTACAGCAGGCCCGGCAGGATGCGCGTCGCCAGGCTGTTCGGCTGCGCCTTCTCCTGGCCGATCTGGGCCACGCGGCGCTGCTTTTGCAGCGCGAACTGGTCTTGCGGGAAGCTCGGCGCCAGCGCCGCCTCGGCCATGATCGCCAGCGAAGGCGCCAGGTTGGCGGCGGTGGCCTGCAGGCGATCAT
>DOUW01000453.1:2432-14131 GCA_003520365.1 Massilia sp. | reverse complement strand
CAGGCGCCGGCGCAGCTGCGCCACGTGCGGCGGGGTCGCGATCACGACCCCGGTGCCGCCGGCGCGCAGGGCGGCGTCGACGAAATCGGCCGCTTCGTCGAGCAGGACGGTATCGGTGTCGTAGAAACGGATGGACGGCGCCGCCGCGTGTGCGGCAGCCACCGGCATGTCGGACGCCGGCGCAGCTGGCGGGAGGGGATGAAGCGTCTTGTTACTTCGCATGCGTAAGAGTTTAACAGATTGCCTGCCTGCATTTCCGCACCCGGAAAAACGCGCTACACTAACGGCCCGCATGCCGTTGCGGTCGCGTCAGATTGCGCCGCCTTCCCTTATTTTTCTACCAATGCCACGAATTATTTCCGCGAACCTGAACGGGATCCGTTCCGCCCACAAGAAGGGCTTTTTCAACTGGCTGGCCACGCAGGACGCCGACTACATCTGCGTGCAGGAGCTGAAGTGCCAGGAAGCCGACATGACCGAAGAGCTGCTGGGGCCGCACGGCTACCACGGCCACTTCCACTACGCCGAAAAGAAGGGGTATTCGGGCACCGGCGTGTATAGCCGCACCGCCCCCGACAACAAGCGCATCGGCTTCGGCTGCACGGAATTCGACGCCGAAGGCCGCTACACGCGCTGCGATTTCGGCAACCTGACCGTGATCTCGCTGTACGCCCCGTCGGGTTCCTCGTCGCCCGAGCGCCAGCTGGCCAAGTTCCGTTTCATGGAAGTCTTCCTGCCGCACCTGCAGCAACTGAAGGCGGAAGGACGCGAGGTCGTGATCTGCGGCGACTGGAACATCGCGCACAAGGAAATCGACCTGAAGAACTGGAAGAGCAACCAGAAGAACTCGGGTTTCCTGCCGGAAGAACGCGCCTGGATGACGCGCATCTTCGACGAAGTCGGCCTGGTGGACGTGCACCGCGTGGTGGCGCCCGAGGCCGCCGACTACACCTGGTGGAGCAACCGCGGCCAGGCCTGGGCCAACAACGTCGGTTGGCGCATCGATTACCACGTCGCGACGCCGGGCATCGCCGCCACGGCGCATGCGGTGTCGGTGTACAAGGACGAGCGTTTTTCGGATCACGCGCCGCTGATCATCGATTACAGGCTTTGATGCAGGGTGGCGCGGCCCGCGTAGGCGCTTGCGGCAAGATCATCCTGCACCAAACAGTCACCGCAAACGATCACCGCGTGGGCACAGGTGCCCACCCTACGCCGGCCAGTCCAGCGTGCGTTCGCTGTGGAAGGTGCGCTGCTCGCCCGTCAACGGATCCTCGAAACTGATCGAGCGCGCCAGCAGCTGCAGTGGCGCGCTGAAATCGTCGCCCTTGCAGGGCAGCGCCACCGGATAGAAGGCGTCGTTCAGGATCGGCGCCCCTAGCGAGGACAGGTGCAGGCGCAGCTGGTGCTTGCGTCCGGTGTGCGGATGCAGGCGGTAGCGCACCACGTCGCCGCGGCGCTCGATCATCTCCACCACGGTTTCCGAGTTCGACTCGCCCGGCACCTCTTCGCTGACGAAAAACTGCGCCGCGTCCTGCATGCGGCTGCGGTAGGTGAAGGGGAACTCCCGCCCTTCGATCGGGCCCGCCAGGGCCTCGTACACCTTCTTCACCACGCGCTTCTGGAACATCGACTGGTACCTGCCGCGCGTCTCGATGTTGTGCGAGAAGATCACCACGCCCGCGGTCTCGCGGTCCAGGCGGTGGATCGGCACCAGGTGCGGTAACTCGAGCTGGGCCTTCAGGCGCACCAGCAGGGTCTCGTGAAGAAAACGCCCGCTCGGGATCATCGGCAGGAAGTGGGGCTTGTCGACGATGAGCAGGTGCGCGTCCTGGAACAGGATGCGCTCCTTGAACGGGATCGGCGTTTCCGCTTCGTCGAGCTCGCGGTAGTACCAAATGCGCATGCCCTTGCGGACATGGCTGTCCGCTTGCAGGGGCCTGCCCTGGGCGTCGACCACTTCGCCACGCTCCAGGCGCGCGGCCCAGGAATCGCGCGAGACGTCGGGAAAGCGCTCGGCCAGGAAGCGCAGCATGCCGCCGGCCAGCGTCTCGGTCAGCCACAGGTAGCTGGGCGCGACGCCGTTGCGGACCGGCAGGGGAACGTAGGCGTTGGCTTCTGCCTGGCGACCCATTCTTTACTTCAGCGCGACGTTGGTGCGGTAGGGCGGCAGCTTGTTCACGGTCGTGCCTTTCGCGCGCGCGTACAGCGGCAGCAGCACGTTCATGTGACGCTCCATGTCGCCGATGCGGGTTTCGCCGCCGGGGTGGGTCGACATGAACTCGGGCGGCGCCGCCTTGTTCAGCGCGCCCATCTTGCGCCACAGGGCGACGCCGGCACGCGGGTCGTAGCCGGCGCGGGCGGCGATGTCGAGGCCGACCAGGTCGGCCTCGCGCTCTTCGTCGCGCGAGAACTTCAGCACCACGCCCTGCCCGACCAGGCCGGTGACGGTGTTGGTGATGTTCGGATCGATGCCGAAGATGGCGGCGCCCAGCGCCCCTGCTCCGCGCGCGACCATCGAGGTGATGCCCGACTTGGCGGTGCGCTCGCGGCCGTGTTCGCGCAGCGCGTGCGCGATCTCGTGGCCCATGATGGCGGCCATCTCGTCGTCGGTCAGCTTCAGCTGGTCGATGATGCCGGTAAAGAAGCCGATGCGGCCGCCCGGCATGCAGAAGGCGTTCACCTGCTGGGAATCGAACAGGTTGACTTCCCACTGCCAGTTCTTCGCGGCCTGGTTCCAGCGCGGCGTATGCGGGATGATGCGCTGGGCCACGCCGCGCAGGCGCTGTACCTGCGGCGAGCTGGCGGGCACCAGCGCGCCCTTCTGCTGCGCTTCCGACAGCATTTCGCGGTACTGCTGGGCCGCCGCTTCGTTCATCTGTTCTTCCGGAACGAGCACGCGCACCCGCGACAGCGGCTTGACGGCGATACCGTCCTGGATGACCTGATCCTGGGCGTAGGCGGTGCCGATGCTGGCGAGCATCGTCAGGCTGAGGGCGAGATGTTTAAGTTTCTTCATGGTATCGATGGGCGTGCTGTTTTTGATAACAACATCGTCGCAGAAATACGTGGATGGGGTACGCACGATAAACGGCGCCATCATGGCGCAAGCTGAGATCACGCGCAACTACCGTATCGTAGGGTGGGCACGCTGTGCCCACGCGGAAGCTGACAGATGGTGGCTGCGTTTGAACGTTATCGGTCGATCAGGGCACACTGTAACAAGAAGCGGGCTAGGCGACGCTGACATGGCCAACGAGACGCACACATTCGCGTGGGCACGGCGTGCCCACCCTACGGTTATCGGCAACGATTACGCCGGTTTCGCCTTCTTGCGCAACCTGAACACCGCCAGGCTGCCGCGCAGGTTCGGCAGGAAGCTGACCGGCTTGCCCTCGGCCAGCGCCACGTAGTCCAGCACTTCCAGCCCGCACTCCTCGGCCAGTTCCTTGAAGTCGACGATCGTGGCGTAGCGCACGTTCGGCGTATCGAACCACTGGTAAGGCAGGGTGCGCGAGACCGGCATGCGGCCCTTCAGCAGGGCCATGCGGTGCGGCCAGTAGGCGAAGTTCGGAAAGGAGACGATCGCCTCGGTGCCGACGCGCACGATGTCGCGCAGGCGCGCTTCCACGTGCAGCATCATCTGCAGCGAGGACAGGCACAGCACCGTGTCGAAGGCATTCTCGCCGAACAGGTCCAGGCCCTGCTCCATGTCGTGCTGGATCACGCTGATGCCGCGCCGGGTGCTCTCGAGCACCTTGTCGTCGGCGATCTCGACGCCGTAGCCGGTGCATCGTTTTCCCGTCTCCAGGTAGCGCAGCATGGCGCCGTCGCCGCAGCCGACGTCGAGCACGTGGGCGCCCTCGGGCACCCAGTCGGCGATGAAGGCCAGGTCGGGCCGCAGCGTGTTCATGTCTTCGAATTTCATGCCGCCTCCCGGCTCGTCGTTTGTTCCCAGATGCGGTCGTAGTAGGCCCGCACCACGCCCATGTAGCGCGCGTCTTCCAGCAGGAAGGCGTCGTGCCCGTGGGGCGCGTCGATCTCGGCATAGGTCACCTTGCGCCGGTTCGAGATCAAGGCTTCGACGATTTCGCGGCTGCGCTCCGGCGAGAAGCGCCAGTCGGTGGTGAAGGACGCGATCAGGAACTGGGCGCGGGTGGACGCCAGGGCTTTCGTCAGGTCGCCGTCGTGCTCGCGCGCCGGGTCGAAGTAGTCGAGGGCCTTGGTGATCAGGAGGTAAGTATTCGCGTCGAAGTATTCCGAGAACTTGTCGCCCTGGTAGCGCAGGTAGGACTCGATCTCGAAGTCGATGCCGAAGTCGAATTTATAGTCATTCGTCTCGGCGGCATTGCGCAGCTTGCGGCCGAATTTTTCGGCCATGTCGTCGTTCGACAAATACGTGATGTGGCCGACCATGCGCGCGACCTTCAGGCCGTTCTTCGGCACCACGCCATGTTCGTAGAAGTCCCCGCCGTGGTAGTCCGGGTCGGTCAGGATGGCCTGGCGCGCGACGTCGTTGAAGGCGATGTTCTGGGCCGACAGCTTTGGCGTGGAGGCGATCACGATGCAGTGGCGCAGGCGCTCGGGGAACATGATGCTCCACGAGAGCGCCTGCATGCCGCCGAGCGAGCCGCCCATCACGGCAGCAAAACATTCGATGCCGAGGCGGTCGGCCAGGCGCGCCTGCGCCGCCACCCAGTCCTCTACTGTCAATAACGGGAACGCCGCACCGTAAGGCTTGCCGGTGGCGGGATTGGTGTGCATCGGGCCGGTCGAGCCGAAGCAGGAACCGAGATTGTTGACGCCGATGACGAAGAAGCGGTCGGTATCGACCGGCTTGCCCGGCCCGACCATGTTGTCCCACCAGCCCGCGCTCTTCGGCTGGTCGGCATAGGTGCCGGCCACGTGGTGCGAGGCGTTCAGGGCGTGGCAGATCAGCACCGCGTTCGAGCGGTCGGCATTCAGTGTGCCGTAGGTTTCATACATCAGCGTGTAGTCGCCGAGTTGCGCGCCGCTTTGCAGGCGCAACGGTTCGGCGAAATGCATCGCTTGCGGTGAGACGATTCCAATGGATCCCATGAGACTTTCTTTGACTTTACTTGCGAGAGCGGCGGCTCTGGAGGCCGCCTCTGGATTACATGAGCTGCAGCTGTTCGACCGCGTCCTGGATCTCGCCCGGTTCCATCGAGCGCATGATGCGCCGCATTCGGGGGGCGATCTGCGCCAGGTCGGCGCCGAGGATTTCCTGCTTCACGGCCAGCAGCTGGGCCGGGTGCATCGAGAATTCGCGCAGGCCCATGCCCAGCAACAGGCGCGTCAGCTTGATGTCGCCCGCCATCTCGCCGCAGACGGCGACGTCGATGTCGGCCTTCTGCCCGGCCGCGATGGTCATGCCGATCAGCTGCAGCACCGCCGGGTGCAGCGGGTTGTACAGGTGCGCGACTTCGTAGTCGACGCGGTCGATGGCCAGCGTGTATTGGATCAGGTCGTTGGTGCCGATCGACAGGAAATTCATGCGCTTGACGAACATCGGCAGCGCCAGCGCGGCCGCGGGAATCTCGATCATGGCGCCGACCTCAATCGCCGGATCGTACTTGATGTTCTGTTCGCGCAGCTGGAACTTGGCCTGCTCGATCATGTTCAGGGTCTGGTCGATCTCGAAGGCATGCGCCAGCATCGGGATCAGGATCCGCACCTTGCCGAAGGCGGACGCGCGCAGAATCGCGCGCAGCTGGGTCAGGAACAGCTGCGGCTCGGCCAGGCAGTAGCGGATCGCGCGCAGTCCCAGCGCCGGGTTCAGGGCGGTGTGCTCGGTCGGGTCGAGCGGCTTGTCGGCGCCGACGTCGAGCGTGCGGATCGTTACCGGCCGGCCCTTCATCGCGACCACGGCCTTGCGGTACTGTTCGAACTGCTCGTCCTCGTCCGGGACGCGCAGGCCGTGGGCGCCGCGGCCCATGAACAGGAATTCGGAGCGGAACAGGCCGACGCCGGTGGCGCCGGCTTCCAGCGCATGCGGGCAGTCGTCGGGCAGCTCGATGTTGGCCAGCAGCCGGATCGCGGTGCCGTCCTTGGTCACCGCCGGCGTCTTCTTCAGCTTGAGCAGGCGCTTCCTGGCCTTGATCAGGGCGGCCTGGCGCGCACGGTACTGCTCCAGCACCAGCTGGCTCGGGTTGCAGATCACCACGCCGGCATCGCCGTCGATGATGACCCAGTCGTCCTGCTCGATCAGGCGCGAGGCCTGGCTCATGCCGACCGCCGCCGGGATGTCGAGCGAGCGCGCGACGATCGCCGTGTGCGAGTTCTGACCGCCGACGTCGGTGACGAAACCGATGAAGGAACGGTCGCGGAAGGCCAGCATGTCGGCCGGCGAGATGTCGTGGGCGACCACGATCATCTGCGGGTGGTAGTCGTCTTCGCCGGCCAGCACCGGCGGCACGGACAGGGCCGTGCCCATCAGGACCTTCAGCACGCGCTCGGCGACCTGCTGGATGTCCTGCTTGCGCTCGCGCAGGTATTCGTCCTCGATCTCGTCGAACTGGGCCGAGAGCTCGTCGATCTGGGTCACCAGCGCCCACTCGGCGTTGTAGTGGCGCATGCGGATGATGTCGAGCGGCGCCTCCGAGATCATCGGGTCGGACAGGATCAGGGCGTGGACGTCGATGAAGGCGCCCAGCTCGGTCGGGGCGTCCTTCGGCAGGTCGGTCCACAGCTCCTGCAGGTTGCGGTGCACCTCGGCGATCGCATCCTGCAGGCGTTTGACTTCGGCTTCGACCTGCTCCTCGGGCACCAGGTAGTGCTTGACGTCCAGCGCCGCAGGCGTGAGCAGGTGCGCGCGGCCGATCGAAATGCCGCGCGAAACCGGAATGCCGTGGAGGGTGAACGAAGCCATCGAGGGTCCCGAGCGATAGCGGCCGGTGTCGGGCATTACTCGCCTTCGCCGAATCTGTCGTTGATCAGGGCGGTCAGCGCGCTGACCGCATCCTGTTCGTCGGCCCCGTCGGCCTCCAGGGTCACTTTCGCGCCCTTGCCGGCGGCCAGCATCATCACGCCCATGATCGACTTGGCATTGATGCGGCGGCCGTTGCGGGTGAGCCAGACGTCGCTCTTGTACTTGGCGGCAAGCTGGGTGAATTTGGCGGATGCGCGGGCATGCAGGCCCAGTTTGTTGATGATCTCGAGCTCTTGTTGAATCATGTTGTCGTTGTCTTCTTCGTCTTCAGAACCGCGCTATCCAAAAGGACGCACAGCGCCCTCGCTACACCTTCGCGCTACTACTCCGGGTAATCATGAACCGACGCGGATGCGGTTATCGACCCGCACCGCGCCGTTCTGGGCGCCGGCCAGCGCCATTTCCACCACCACGTCGAGCGTGTCGCGGCGATAGGTGATCGCGCGCAGCAGCATCGGCAGGCTGATCCCGGCGATCACCTCCACATGGCCGGCGTTGGCCAGCGAATTGCAGCAATTCGAAGGCGTGCCGCCCTTGATGTCGGTGATGACCAGCACGCCGTCGCCGTCGTCGAGGCGTGCGATCGCTTCCTTGGCCTTGCAGTTGACGTCGACCAGGTCCTGGTCGGCCGTCACGTCGATGGCCTCGAAGCGTTCGGTCGGTCCGCGAAACACGTGCGCGACCGCCGCAATGAATGCCTGTCCCAATGGTGCGTGGGTCAGGAGCAATATCCCTACCATGATGTTGTATGTTCTCGCTTTATTTGCCCGCTTAGTTGCCCGAAACTTGCTGTTCGACCGCGTCGATGAACATCGACGCCACGTCGAAACCGGTCTGGTCGGTGATCTCCTGGAAGCAGGTCGGGCTGGTGACATTCACCTCGGTCAGGAAATCGCCAATCACATCTAATCCTACCAGCAACAGCCCACGCTCGGCCAGCACGGGCCCGATGGCTTCGGCAATCTGGCGGTCGCGCTCGGTGATCGGCTGGGCCACGCCGATGCCGCCGGCGGCCAGGTTACCGCGCACTTCGGTACCCTGCGGAATGCGGGCCAGCGCGAACGGCACCGGTTTGCCGCCGATGACGAGGATGCGCTTGTCGCCCTTGACGATGTCCGGAATGTAGCGTTGCACCATAATGGTGCGCTTTCCGTTGTCGCTGAGCGTTTCGATGATCGCGCCCAGGTTCATGGCGTCCTGCTTGACGCGGAAGATACCGGTCCCGCCCATGCCGTCGAGCGGCTTGAAGATCACGTCGCCATGCCTGGCGTGGAAGGCGCGCAGGCGCTGCTCGGACGACGAGACCAGGGTCGGCGACGTGAATTCGCTGAACTGGCCGATCGCCAGCTTTTCGTTGTGGTCGCGGATCGCCGACGCCTTGTTGAACACGCGCGCGCCCTGCTTTTCCGCCAGCTCCAGCAGATAGGTGCCGTAGACGTATTCCATGTCGAACGGCGGGTCCTTGCGTTCGATGATCGCGTCGAAGCTCGACAGGCGGAGGTCGTGCGCCTCGTCGGCGCGGTACCAGGGATCCTGCTCGCCGGTCAGGTGGATGCGTGCGACCTCGGCGGTGACGACGCCGTCTTCCAGCGCCATGTCGCGCTGCTGGAAGGCATAGACTTCATGGCCGCGCCGCGCCGCCTCGCGCATCATGGCGAAGGTCGAGTCCTTGTAGATCTTGAAACCGGATAAGGGATCGGCGAGGAAAGCGATTTTCATGGGTGTGTCCATCGAAGGTAATGCCCACGATTTTAGCTGGAAACCCGAAACCGCGCGGCCGAGCGGCCCGGCCGGCATCCTGCGGCTACGCAAATAGTTCCGATCAGCCTTGTGCCAGATCACACACACGCCTGAGCGTGCGCAAATCCCTTTCCATTCGCTGCGCAAGGATGGCAGCATGGACGTTCAACTCGACCAGCAGGCCGAACAGGAACGCATCGCGCGCGCCTATCGCGGCTGGCACGGCAGCGCCGCGCTGGCGCGCCATGCCTGGCACCGGCCCGACGTCGTGCGCCAGCAGGCCATGCGGGCACGCGTGCTCTCGCGCATGCTGGTGTCCACCGTCGGCACCGATCTCACCCATGTGCGGGTGGTGGACGTCGGCTGCGGCACCGGTGCGTTCCTGCGCCAGCTGATCGACTGGGGCGCCACGCCCGCCAACCTCACCGGCACCGAATTCCAGCAGGACCGGCTCGACATCGCCNNGCACCCGGCGTGGGCTGGCATTGCGGCGCGCTGTCGTTGCTACCGGCCGGCAACAGCGACCTGGTGGCCGCGCAAACCGTGTTCTCGTCCTATCTCGATCCCGGCATGCGCGCGCAGCTCGCGGCCGACATGTGGCGCCTGCTCAAGCCCGGCGGCTGGTGCATGGTGTTCGACTTCCGCTACAACAACCCGAAGAACCCGCAGGTACGGCGCGTCACGCGCGAGGAGCTCGACCGGCTCTGGCCCGGCGAGCGCCAGCAATACCAGACCCTGCTGCTGGTCCCGCCCATCGGCCGCGCCCTGGCCGGCCTGCCGGCCCTGGTGACCGAAATCCTCGCCACCGTGGCGCCGCCGCTGCACTCGCAGTTCATCTACATGTGCAGGAAAAAGCCGTAGGGTGGGCGGCTGCGCCGCTGCGCTGCCGACACGACATCAATGAAAAAGGGACCGCAAGCGGTCCCTTCCCTATCCCTCCGGCAAACCCGGATCAGTACACTTCCGGATTCGGATCCGTGCGCTCCATCTCGAGCGAGGCCGCCAGCAGGCCCAGGCGCGCCACCACGCCGTAGACGTAGAAGCGGTTCGGCGCCGCCGTGCCCGGCTTGGCCTTCAGGTCCGGTACCGCGTGCTGCTGGGCAAAGGCGAGCGGCACGAACTGCGAGCCCGGCGCGTTCAGGTTCTGGTCGACGCCGCGCTCGGCGTGCACGCGGTAGAAGCCGCCCACCACGTAGCGGTCGATCATGTAGACCACCGGTTCGGCCACGGCGTCGTCGATGCTCTCGAAGGTCGGCACGCCCTCCTGCACGATGAGGTCGGTCACGGCCACGCCGTCCTTGATCACCGACATTTTCGCGCGCTGCTTCAGGGACAGGTCGCGCACTTCGCTGGCGTCCTTGATCGTCGTGACGCCCATGCCGTAGGTGCCGGCGTCCGGCTTCACGATCACGAAGGGCTTCTGCTCCTTCATGCCGTATTCCTTGTACTTCTTCTTGATCTTCGAGAGCAGCGACGAGACGGCGTCGGCCAGCGCCTCGGTGCCCTGGTCGTGTTCGAGGTCGACTTCGCTGACTTTCGCGTGCAGCGGGTTGACCATCCACGGATCGATGTCGATCAGCTTGCCGAACTTCTTGGCCACTTCGTCGAGCGCCTTCAGGTGGTTGCTCTTGCGGCGCAGCGCCCAGCCCGCATGCAGCGGCGGCAGCAGCGACTGCTCGTGCACGTTTTCCAGGATCGACGGGATGCCCGCCGACAAGTCGTTGTTCAGCAGGATGGTGCAGGGGTCGAAGTCGGCCAGGCCCAGGCGGCGGCCGTTGGACGAACGCACCAGCGGCTCCACCACCAGCATGTTCCCGTCCGGCAGCGCCAGCGGCGTCGGCTGGGTCACTTCCGGCGACAGCGAGCCGAGGCGCACGTGCAGGCCGGTCTGGCGGAAGATCTGCATCAGGCGCGCGACGTTCTGCAGGTACTGCGGATTACGCGTGTGGGTTTCCGGCACCATGAGCAGGTTGCGCGCGTCCGGGCAATACTTGTCGATGGCCGCCATTGCCGCCTGCACGGTAAGGGGCAGCATTTCGGTGGCCAGGTGATGGAAGCCGCCCGGGAACAGATTGGTATCGACCGGCGCCAGCTTGTAGCCGGCATTGCGCAGGTCGACCGAGCAATAGAACGGCGGCGTATGCTCCTGCCACTCGAGGCGGAACCAGCGCTCGATGGCCGGCGTGGCATCGAGAATCTTCTTTTCCAGGTCGAGCAGCGGGCCGGTCAGGGCGGTGGCGAGGTGCGGAACCATGTGGGTGTCCTTAATTGGCTTCTTGGCAATGAGTGCCCTTATCTGGGGGCAATGCAGCCATTTTAAAGGCCGCCGGGCCCGCACGCAAAAAAGGCGTCCCGCAGGACGCCCTTTCGCTACCGGCGCGCGGCTATCAGGAATGGTACGCCCTTTCGCCGTGGCTGGTAAGGTCCAGGCCCTCGCGTTCCTGCTCTTCGGTCACGCGCAGGCCGATCGCCATGTCGACCAGCTTGAAGGCGACATAGGCGACCACGGCCGACCAGATGATGGTCACGCCGACCGCCTCCAGCTGCACCCACAGCTGGTGGGCGATCGAGTACGGCTCGCTCGACGCCTTGTTGGCGACGTAGTCCCAGACGCCCTGGCCGCCCAGTTCGGGCGCGGCGAACACGCCGGTCAGCAGGGCGCCGACGATGCCGCCGACACCGTGCACGCCGAACACGTCGAGCGAATCGTCGACGCGCAGCATGCGCTTCAGGCCGTTCACGCCCCACAGGCAGACGAGGCCGCCGACCAGGCCGATGACCAGCGCGCCCATCGGGCCGACGAAACCGGCTGCCGGGGTGATCGCCACCAGGCCCGAGACCGCGCCCGAGGCGCCGCCCAGCATCGACGGCTTGCCCTTGGTCGCCCATTCGCCGAAGGTCCAGGCGACGGTGGCGCCAGCGGTGGCCAGCAGGGTGTTGATGAAGGCCAGCGCGGCGACGTCGCCCGCTTCCAGCGCCGAGCCGGCGTTGAAGCCGAACCAGCCGACGA
>DOUW01000453.1:0-2378 GCA_003520365.1 Massilia sp. | reverse complement strand
CTTGCCGATCACATAGGCGCCGACCAGGCCGGCCACCGCCGCGTTGATGTGGACCACGGTGCCGCCGGCGAAGTCGAGCGCGCCCTGCTGCCACAGCCAGCCGGCGTCCGCCGTGACGCTGGCCAGCGAGGCGGCGTCGGTGATGGCGTCGGGACCGGCCCAGAACCAGACCATGTGCGCGATCGGCAGGTAGCCGAAGGTGAACCAGATCACGATGAACAGCAGCACGGCGGCAAAGCGCGCGCGCTCGGCAAAGGCGCCGACGATCAGGCCGCAGGTGATGGCGGCAAAGGTGCCCTGGAAGGCGACGAAGATGAACTCAGGGATCATCGTTTCCTTGCTGAAGGTCGCAGCCATGCTGAACACGCCGCTGGCCGGATCGTAGATGCCGTTCAGGAAGGCGCGGTCGAAACCGCCGATGAAGGGGCTGCCGCCGGTGAAGGCCAGCGAGTAGCCGTACAGGCACCACAGCACGATGATCAGGGAGAAGATCATGAACACCTGCAGCAGCACCGACAGCATGTTCTTGGCGCGCACCAGGCCGCCGTAGAACAAGGCCAGGCCCGGGATCGACATCATGATCACCAGCAGCGTGGCGACGAACATCCAGGCGGTGTCGCCCTTGTTGATGGAAGGCGCGGCCATGGCCGGCAGGGCCAGGCCGAGGCCCAGCGCGGCTGCGAGAATCTTGCTCGTTATCGTTTTCATGGGGCTTCCCTTACAGTGCGTCGTTGCCGGTTTCGCCGGTACGGATACGGATGACCTGGTTGAGGTCGGACACGAAGATCTTGCCGTCGCCGATNNGCCGATCTTGCCGGTGCGGGCGGCGCCCTGGATGGCGTCGATCACCTGGTCGATCACGGCGTCGTCGACGGCCGCTTCGATCTTGATTTTCGGCAGGAAGTCGACCACGTACTCGGCGCCGCGGTAGAGCTCGGTGTGGCCCTTCTGACGGCCGAAGCCTTTCACTTCGGTCACCGTCATGCCCTGCACGTTGATCTCCGACAGGGCCTCGCGCACTTCGTCGAGCTTGAAGGGCTTGATGATGGCGGTAATCAGTTTCATGGTGTTGCCTCTTTCAGAAAGTTTTTGATACAGAAAACACGGCCGCCGACTTGCCGAGATTCTTGCCGCGCGGGCTCACATACGCGTCGGTGTTCGCCTTGACCCAGGCCAGCGAGGCGGTGGCGACGCCGAAGTCGTAGCTCAGGCCGACCTTGTAGTCGTTGTACGAGTAGTCGCCGTTGTTCTTCACGCGCTGGCGCCCCGCGTGCAGGTTCAGCACCAGCTTGTCGGCAACCGGGACGTTGGCGCCGATGTCGAGGTAGCCGCTGTTCTTGCTGTCGGCGGTGCCGAACAGGTTGCTGGTCGCGTGCGAATACTTGACGTAGACCGGGCCGTAGCCGAGCTGGCCGTAGAGCTCGAAGGTATTGGCGTTGGTCGGCAAGCCGTTCGACGGATACACGTAGTACAGGCCGCCCACGTCGTAGCTGATGGCGTCCGTGAGCTGGCCGCGCTTGCCGGCGTACAGGTCGACCTCGACGTTGGCGTCGCCGCCGGCATCGTCGATCCACTTGATGGTCGAGAGCCAGGTGCCGGCGTAGAAACCGCTCGGCGTGTGGGTGTAGTCGGCGCCGCCCTGCAGGGCCGGCTCGAAGCGCGTCTGCGCCAGGCCGCGGTAACGGTATTCGCTGGTGAGCGCGGCGTTATAGCTCACCTGGTGTTCCGGTGCCGGCGCTTCCTGGGCCCGGGCCAGGCTGCTGCCTGCCACCACTAGCGTGAACGCCGCCGCGCTTGCTGCCATCCTGCTTTTCATGACGATTCCCCTGTTATTGGAACAATGAGTTCGATGCGGTTTACAATCTGTGCGTCATTCGGCTTACTCTTCCTGTAGCAGAATGCGTGCCAGCTCAAGATGACACCCGTGTGCTTGATTTTTCATACAGGTGCCACACTTTGGTTGAATAAGCAGAAACCGGTGCGTGCCCGCCGCACGCCGCGTCACGGCGCACCAAAGCAGGCCGCTGCACTCCATTTCGCACCAGCGTGGTGCAACGGCCGGAACACTAGGACAGATGGACATGAACAACTTCTTCAACGACTTGCAGGGCAAAATCAACCAGGCCATGGAAAGCTCGCCCGCCAAGGACATCGAACGCAACGTCAAGGCGATGATGACCCAGGGCTTTTCCAAGCTCGACCTGGTGACGCGCGAGGAATTCGACATCCAGGCCCAGGTGCTGGCCAAGACCCGCGCCAAGCTCGAGGCGCTCGAACTGCGCGTGGTCGAGCTGGAGGCGCGCCTGACGGCGCAGCCCGCAGCGGCAACCTCGGCGGCAACGTCGGCGGCCAAGCCAGCGCCGGCAGCCAGCGCCGAC
>DOUW01000454.1:8242-8554 GCA_003520365.1 Massilia sp. | reverse complement strand
ACCAGAAGACCTTCAGCCGCGCCTCGCCGGCCCCGAGCGCGGATGCCGCCGGCGGCGTGCGCGCGCTGGGCGCCAGCCTGGACGCGACCGCTGCCGACATCATCGCCTGGCTGGCGGGTATCGACACCAGGACGCAATGAGCAAGCCGGAAGGGCAAGAGGAAGGCCACGGCAAGGAGCCGGCTGCCGCCGTACCGGACGCTTTCCCGCGCCGCGGCTCGCCGGTGGCGCGCGCGGCGCTGCTGGCCTACCTGCTGCTGATCGTCTACGCCAGCTGGTATCCGTTCACCGGCTGGCGCAACAACGGCTTTTC
>DOUW01000454.1:0-8118 GCA_003520365.1 Massilia sp. | reverse complement strand
GCGTGCTGCTGGTGCTGGCCTTGTACCCCTTCCTGCGCGGGATCTGGGCGGTGCTGCTGGCGGCCATCTTCGGCATCCTGGTGTCGGGCACGATGGAGACGGTGCAGAACTACCTGCCGAGCCGCGTGCCCTCGAACCTCGACCTGCTGACCAACAGCGTCGGCTGCTTCATCGGCGCCTGCATCGGGCCGCTCGCGGTGCGCCTGCTGCTGGCCGAGGGCCGGCTGAACCGCCTGCGGCGGCGCTGGTTCGCCCCGCACGCCAGCCAGGGCCTGGTGCTGCTCGCCATGTGGCCGCTGGCCCAGATCTACCCGCAGAGTTTTTTGTTCGGCCACGGCCAGGTGCTGCCGATGGTTTCAAGCTGGCTGTCGACGCTGTTCGACGAGGACATCGACCTGGTCGCCATGCTGCGCCCGGGGCCGGCGATGAGCGTCGAGCAGTACTGGCTGTCGGAGACGATCATCACCGCCTGCGGCATGACCGGCGCCGCGTTGACCCTGCTGTGCCTGCTGCGCCGGGGCGCGCCGCGCTACACCCTGGTGCTCCTGATGCTGGGCGCGGCCCTGCTCACCAAGACCCTGGCCAGCTCCCTGCTGTTCCGCCCCGACAATGCCCTGGTCTGGGTCACGCCGGGCGCCGAGGGCGGCTTCCTGATCGGCCTGATCATGCTGGCCGGCCTGGCCTTCGCGCCACAACTGGCGCAGCGCCGCCTGGCCGTGGTCACGCTGGTGCTGAGCCTGATCGTGGTGAACACGATCCCGGCCAATCCGTATTTCACTTCCACCCTGCAGGGCTGGGTGCAAGGCAAGTTCTTGAACTTCAACGGGGCAGCCCAGTTCCTGTCGATGAGCTGGCCGTTTCTGGCGCTCTGGTTCCTGCTGCTTCCCTCCCATAAACTGAATCGGCACGAGGGTCGCCATTAAACTTGCGTATCATTGCGAATGGCCCATTGGCGCTTGCCCAGGACGAGAACGATATGAATGACGAGAAACCTTTCTACGAACACCACGTCTTTTTCTGCATGAATGTGCGCGAAGGCGAGAATTGCCGCCAGAGCTGCGGCAAGGCCGGCGCCGAGGTCGCGCAGAAGCATGCGAAAAAGCGCATCAAGCAGCTCGGCCTGAACCAGCCGGGCAAGGTACGCATCAACCAGGCCGGCTGCCTCGAGCGCTGCGAGGAAGGCCCGGTCGTGGTGATCTACCCGCAGGGCACCTGGTACACCTATGTCGACACCACGGACATCGACGACATCATCGACAGCCACATCCTGAAGGGCGAAATTGTCGAGCGCCTGAAGATCTGATTTTGATATGAACAAGTTTTCGAAAAAGTTTTACCTGACCGGCCACGCCGGCAAGATGGAATGTTTGCTCGACCTGCCGGAAGAGGCGCCGCGCGGCATCGCGCTGGTGGCCCACCCGCATCCGCTGTATGGCGGCACCATGGAGAACAAGGTCACGCAGACGCTGGCGCGCACCTTCGTAACGCTCGGCTATGCGACCGCGCGCTTCAATTTCCGCGGCGTGGGCGAGTCCGAAGGCGAGCATGACCGCGGCCACGGCGAGGTCGACGACATGCAGGTCATGCTCGAGCACATGCAGGAACAGTATCCGGGCCTGCCGGTGGCGCTGTCCGGCTTTTCGTTCGGCACCTTCGTGCAGGCGCAACTGCAGGCGCGCCTGGCCGCGGAGGGCAAGTCAATCCAGCGCATGGTGCTGGTCGGCACCGCCGCCGGCAAGTGGCCGATGCCGAGCGTGCCGGAAGACACCATCCTGATCCACGGCGAGCAGGACGACACCATCACCCTGCAAATGGTGTTCGACTGGGCGCGGCCGCTGGAAATCCCGGTGATCGTGATCCCGGGCGCCGACCACTTCTTCCACCGCCGCCTCAACCCGATCAAGAATCTCGTGATTCAGATGTGGGATCGCAACAATTAAGCGTGTATTAAGACTAATTGAAGAGTGTTTTGTTCGCGGCGGCACTGGCCTATAATGAGTCCCTTCTTTGACTCCAGGCAATGTGTGTACTCACATTGCCTGCGCTTCACCCACCCCTAGATTGAGACTTTAGTTCCCATGAAGAAACTGATTGCAGCCGTGGCCGCCAGCCTGGTCATGATCTCGGCCAGCGCGCAAAGCGTGCCCGCGCCTCAAATCGCAGCGAAATCGTGGCTGCTGCTCGACGCCACCAGCGGCCAGGTCATCGCGGCCCAGGACCCGAACCTGCGGATCGAACCGGCATCGCTGACCAAGATCATGACGGCCTACGTCACCTTCCAGGCGATCCGCGACAAGAAGCTGACCCTGGAGCAGATGGTCAATGTCTCGACCCGCGCCTGGAAAGTCGACTCGAGCAGCTCGAAGATGTTCATCGATCCGGCGACCCCGGTCAGCATCAACGACCTGCTGCATGGCCTGATGGTGCAGTCGGGTAACGACGCCGCGGTCGCGCTGGCCGAAGCGGTCGCCGGCGACGAAGGCACCTTCGTCACCCTGATGAACCGCGAAGCGC
The DNA here is from genome assembly GCA_003520365.1 of Massilia sp. Classification (GTDB taxonomy): domain Bacteria; phylum Pseudomonadota; class Gammaproteobacteria; order Burkholderiales; family Burkholderiaceae_D; genus Telluria; species Telluria haematophila. Next base: position 5,604 of record DOUW01000454.1, on the reverse strand, counting down.
AGCGCATGGGTCTGAAGAACACCAAGTTCGCCAACCCGCACGGCCTGCCGAGCCCGGACAACTATTCGACCGCGCAGGACCTGGCCAGCCTGGCCACCCACGTGATCCGCGACTTCCCCGAGTTCTACAAGATCGACTCGGTCAAGCAGTTCACCTACAACAAGATCACCCAACAGAACCGCAACCGCCTGCTGTGGCTGGACCCGACCGTGGACGGCATGAAGACCGGCCACACCGACGCCTCGGGCTACAGCATGATCGCCTCCGCGCGCCGTCCGAACGGCAACAGCGGCGAACGCCGCCTGATCTCGGTGCTGTCCGGCGCCAACTCGGACAGCGCGCGTACCCAGGAAAGCCAGAAGCTGCTGAACTGGGGCTTCCAGAACTTCGACACGGTCAAGCTGTACGCGAAGGGCCAGGCCGTGGCCACGCCGGAAGTGTGGAAGGGTTCGCAATCGAACGTGAAGGTCGGCTTCACCAACGACGTCCTGGTGACGGTGCCGAAAGGCGTCGCCGGCAAGCTCAAGCCTGTGCTCGAGCGCAAGGACCCGCTGGTCGCCCCGCTGGCGAAGAACGGCCGCGTCGGCACGCTGAAGATGATGGTCGACGGCAAGCCGCTGCTGGTACTGCCGGTCGTGGCGCTGGAAGAAGTGCCGGAAGCCTCGATCTTCGGGCGCGCCTGGGACTCGCTGCGCCTCTGGATGAAGTAAGCGTTTTATTCGCGTGCAACGACGCCCGCCCGGTTCGCCCGGCGGGCGTTTTTGTTTTGACCGCCGGGTTACGGGTTTTCGTAGGGTAGACACCTGTGCCCACGCGGTACGGCGGCTGATCATCGATTGCCATGAGATCGTATGGCGCCGTATCTAAACCGATGAGACAGCGTGGACACAGGTGTCCACCCTACAACTGTCGACCCTACGGTCCGGCGCATCCCGCACGCGGTCGCTATAATGCCTCGTTACCGTAAATGCAAGAAAGCCGCCGATGTCCCAAGCTTCCACCACCTGCCCCCGCATCGCCACCCGCCGCGATGGCCTCGAACTGTCGCGCATCGTCGCCGGCATGTGGCGCATGGGCGAATGGAAGATGCCGGTGTCGTCGCGCGTCGCCTTCATCGAGGAATGCATTGCGCTCGGAGTGACGAGTTTCGACCACGCCGACATCTACGGCGACTACGGCGTCGAGACCCTGTTCGGCGAAGCCCTGCGCGAACGCCCCTCGCTGCGCGACCGGATCGAGATCGTCAGCAAGTGCGGCATCAAGCTGGTGTCCTCGAACCGCCCGGCGCACACGATCCAGCACTACGACACCAGTGTCGAGCATATCGTCGCCTCGGCCGAAGCCTCGCTGCGCCAGCTCGGCACCGACCGGCTCGACCTGCTGCTGATCCACCGTCCCGATCCGCTGATGAACTTCGACGAGGTCGCCGAGGCCTTCACCCGCCTGCAGCGCGACGGCAAGGTGCGCCATGTCGGCGTGTCGAACTTCACCCGCCACCAGTTCGAGGCCCTGAACCGGCGCGTGCCGCTGGCCACCAACCAGGTCGAGTTCTCGCCGCTGCACACGGCGCCGATGTTCGACGAAACCTTCGACGGCCTGCAGGACCTGGGCGTGGCGCCGATGATCTGGTCGCCGCTCGGCGGCGGACGCCTGTTCACATCGAGCGATCCGCACATCGTCAAGCTGCGCGCCACCATCCAGGACGTGGCCGACCGCCTTGGCCAGTCGTTTGCCAGCGTGGTGTTCGCCTGGATCATGGCGCTGCCGAGCCGTCCGGTTCCGCTGACCGGCAGCGGCCGCATCGAATCGGTGGCCGCCGCGGTCGCGGCCACCGGCGTCACGCTGGCGCGCGACGACTGGTTTGCGATCCTGCGCGCGGCGCGCGGGCACGAAGTGGCCTGAGGTCGCCATGGCGGAAAGCGTCAAGATCGTCGAGGGGCGCGCGCTGACGGGGCAGCAGAAGAAAGACCTGCTCAACCGCCTGGCCCGCATCGAGGGCCAGCTGCGCGGGGTACAGAAACTGATCGCGCTGGCGGCCGAGCCCTCGGACTGCGACGCCGTCGCCCAGCAGATGGCAGCGGCGCGCAAGGCGCTCGACCGCTCCTTCGTTCAGTTGCTCACGGCAACGGTCGTGACCCACAGCGAGCAGGCCGGCAGTCTCGAGGACGCACGCGCGACGGCGGCGCGGTTGGCCGCCCTGCTCGACAAGTTTGCCTGAGCGGCTGACAGGCGCTCTTAGGCAGTTCGTAGGGTGGGCACCCTGTGCCCACGCATTACGTGCCTATCCTTTCGCGTTGGCTGGAGCTAATCGCCCGCTAACGCCAACCCCGTCCAGGTTGCATCCATCGCACACGTTGCGAGCGACACATTACTGCATGTGGCTAGCGGTCACGCGCTTGACGCGTGGGCACGGAGTGCCCACCCTACGACACTGTGGCGTTCCTGGCCGCCCTGCTCGACAAGTTCGCTTAAGCGGTGGACTCGTCCTCGTCGTACACCTTCGGCGGCGCAATGCCGCGCCAGCCGCCGTGCCATGCAATGTTCAGCAGCAGGGTCGCGCAGATGTAGAGCAGGAAGAAGAGTACGAAAAAGCGTGTCTGCAATATGATCAGCAGCAGAACCGCCACCGCCAGGACGATGTACATTCCCTTGGTCAGTTTTTGCTTGCTGCTAGGAAACCTTACGGTCGAGACCATCAGGGTGCCGACGGCGACCATCAGCGCCATCACGGCAAAGGCCTGGGCGTTGGTGACCACCGGATCGGGCCAGGCAACGACGACCGAGGCGACGCAGGCCGCGCCGGCCGTGATCGGCATGCCGACGAAGTAGCGCGGGTCGGTCTTGCCGACCGAGACGTTGAAGCGCGCCAGGCGCAGCGCGCCGCAGGCAACGAAGATGAAGCAGGCCAGGCCGCCCATGCGCACGATGGTCGGGTGCGCCGCGCCCAGCTGGGCAAAGCCGTAGCAGTACAGCAGCAGGCCGGGCGCGCAGCCGAAGTTCATCACGTCGGCGATCGAATCGAGCTGGACGCCGAAGCTGGACTGGGTATTGGTGGCGCGCGCCACGAAGCCGTCGAGCGCGTCGAACACGCCGGCCAGCACCAGCAGGATGGCGGCCAGGCGGAAGTCGCCCGGTGCGCCGACCTGGGCGTTGTCGACCGAGATGACGATACTGCCGAAACCGCAGGCAATCGACAGCAAGGTGACGAAACTGGGCAGGGCAAACTTGGCGCGCGCCAGGCGCTTGGGTCGGGGCTGGTTCAATTGATGTCCGGACTTGGTAAGGATGGCCGTATTCTACCGTGGCAAGAGCACCATGGTCGCGCACGGCGCCGGGAGTCATGCATTGTGGATTTGCCCTAGAATGTGCAACCACGAATTGATTTATATCAGGAGTTACGGATGAGCGAATTGCTGCGCGCGCGGACAATACTGGCGGGATGCGTCACCGCCCTGGCCCTGGCCGCCTGCGGCGGCGGCGGCGGCAATCCCGGCAGCGTTCCCGCTCCGCCCCCCGTCGCCACCACCGGCGCCCTGCAAGTGAGCATCACCGCCCTGCCCGCCGGCACCAACGCCGCCGTGCGCGTCACGGGTCCGAACAATTTCACGCAAGACCTCACGGGCTCGCAAACCCTGGACAACCTGGCGCCGGGCAGCTACACCGTCGCCGCGTCCGACGTCGCGGTGGGTTCCGGCACCTACACGCCCACCCCGACCACCCAGACCGTCATCGTCAACGCCGGCGCCACGGCCGGCGCCGTCGTCGCCTATGGCGCCGGCACGCTCACGCTGACCCTGTCCCAGGTCGGCGGCAGCTTCGACGATCCGACCTTCGTGGCTGCGCCGGCCGGCGACGAGCGCTTGTTCGTGGTCGAGCGTAACGGCCTCATCCGCGTGCTGCAGAACGGCAATACGCTGACGGTGCCCTGGCTCGACATCAGCGCGCGCGTCTTCACCGAGGGCGAGGGCGGGCTGCTGTCGATGGCCTTCGACCCCGACTTCGCCCGCAACGGCTACTTCTACGTCTATTACGTCGATCCCCAGCGGGACATCGTCGTCGAACGCTTCAGCAGCTCGCCGCTGCCGAACGTGGCCGACGCCACCTCGGGCCTGGTGATCCTGCGCGTCCCGCACCCGCAATACGACAACCATTTCGGCGGCCTGGTCGCCTTCGGGCCGGACGGCTTCCTGTATGCCGCCACCGGCGACGGCGGCGGCGCGGGCGACCCCATGGGCAACGCCCAGAACCTCGCCAGCAACCTGGGCAAGCTGTTGCGTGTGGACGTGCGCGGCGCGAGCGCCGGCCAGCCGTATACCGTTCCGCCTGACAATCCTTACCTCAACCAGCCTGGGCGGCGCCCTGAAATCTGGGCTTCCGGCCTGCGCAATCCCTGGCGCTTCGCCTTCGACGGCGAGCAGCTCTACATTGCCGACGTCGGCCAGAACGAACGCGAAGAGATCGACATCGCGTCCGTGCTCCAGGGCGGGCTGAACTACGGCTGGGACATCATGGAGGGCACGGCCTGCTATGGCACCGGCATCTGCAACCAGGTCGGCCTGACCTTGCCGGCCTTCGAGTACGAACACGGGCCGGACGACGTCAACGGCTGCTCGATCACCGGCGGCTACGTCTACCGCGGCAGCGCGCTGCCCGAACTGGCCGGACATTATGTTTATTCGGATTACTGCCGCGGCTTCCTGAAGAGCTTCCTGGCCAACGGCACCAGCGTCGGCGAGCAGCGCGACTGGGCCATCGCCTCGCCCGGACAGGTCGTTTCCTTCGGCCGCGATGGCGCCGGCGAGCTGTACATCGTCAGCGGCAATGGCCGCGTCTACAAAATTGTGAGGGGTCCCAGCGCCTGATGGGGTTAGAATCTTCGGATGGCACGCTTACATCTCGACTTCCCCGAAGACCAGTATTACTACTCCACGCCCTTGACGGTGCGCGTCACCGACATCAACGGCGCCAACCACCTCGGCAACGACTCGATGATCTCCATGATCTCCGAGGCACGGGCCCGCTTCCTGTTCGAGTTCGGCGTCCCCGAAACCGAGCGCGACGGCACTGGCATCATCGTCACCGACCTGGCGACGACCTACCGCGCCGAAGCGCACGCGCGCGACCAGCTGCTGTTCGAGGTCGGCGTGATNNCGCCATGGCCAAGTCCGGCTTCGTCTTCTTCAACTACAAGACCAGCCAGGTGGTCGTCATGCCCGAGGACTTCCGCAACAAGTTCGAGCGCGTGAACTGGATCGACTGACGATTCCTCGCCAGGCGAACCCGGAGCCCCTGGCAAACATGGTTGGCACTTGCGGCCTGTCGACCGGAATACGGGTGGGAGATGACACCATGGCCATCGCACCCGCCGCGAAAAAACAGCGCCGCCAGGACCGGCATGACAGCCTGTCCTGGCGGCGCGTTCGCTTGCTTTTACTGGTGGCGTGCCGATGGCCTGCGGCAGCGCCTGCGGGCGCTGCCGGGCATCAGCGGCGCGCGGCGCGCTCGCGCGGCATAATGGTGGAATAGAACCAGTCGTCGATCATGCGCTTCTCGAAACGCAGGCTGTCGCTGTCGTTGGCGCGCCCGATGCGGTCCATGAAAGCC
>DOUW01000302.1 GCA_003520365.1 Massilia sp. | reverse complement strand
CCGTTGGCGCCGATCAGGGTGACCAGCTCGCCCCGGTTCACTTCCAGGTCGACGCCCTTGACCGCCTTGATGCCGCCGTAGGCGACCTGCAGGCCCTCGATCTTCAGGATGTTGTCGCTCATCAGTGAGCACCTCCCAGGTAGGCCGCGATCACCGCCGGATCCTTCTGGATCTCGGCCGGCGGTCCTTCGGCGATGCGCTTGCCGTATTCGAGCACGGTGATGCGGTCGCACAGGCCCATCATCAGTTTCACGTCGTGCTCGATCAGGAGCACGGTCTTGCCTTGCGATTTGATCTTCACCAGCAGTTCGCGCAGCGCCAGCTTCTCGGTAGCGTTCATGCCTGCCGCCGGCTCGTCCAGCGCCAGCAGCTGCGGCTCGGTGGCCAGCGCGCGGGCGATTTCCAGGCGCCGCTGGTCGCCGTAGGACAGGTATTTCGCGGTGCGGTGGGCGAACTTGCCGATGCCGACGAAGTCGAGCAGCTCCTCGGCCTTGGGGCGGATCGCCGCCTCTTCCTCGCGCGCCGCCTTGTGGCGGAAGATGGCGCCGAACACGCCCTGCCTGGTGCGCACGTGGCGCCCGACCATCACGTTCTCCAGCGCGCTCATCTCGCCGAACAGGCGGATGTTCTGGAAGGTGCGCGCAATGCCCGCCTTGGCCACCGCGTGCGGCGCCGAGGGCGAATACGGCTTGCCGGCCAGCTCGAAGGTGCCGCTGTCCGGCTGGTACAGCCCGGTGATCACGTTGAAGAAGGTGGTCTTGCCGGCGCCGTTCGGGCCGATCAGGCCGACGATCTGGCCGCGCTCGATGCGGATGGCGACGTCGGTCAGCGCCTGCAGGCCGCCGAAGCGCTTGTTCACGCCCGAGATGTTCAACAGGATGTCGCTCATGCCTTGGCCTCCTCTTCATCCTCGCGCGCCAGGGCCGCGTTCGGGCGCTCCTCCTTGTTCGGCGACGGCCACAGGCCTGCCGGACGCACCAGCATGATGCCGACCAGCGCCAGGCCGTAGAGCAGCTGGCGCAGCACCTCGGCCTCGACGATCTTCTCGCCGAACAGCGCGACCTGGGCCGGCTCGACCACGTGGCGCAGGATTTCCGGCAAGGCCGCCAGCAGAACGCCGCCCAGCACCACGCCCGGGATGTGGCCGATCCCGCCCAGCACCACCATCGCCAGCACGGCGATCGACTCGGTCAGCGCGAACGATTCCGGCGAGACGAAGCCCTGGAAGGCCGCGAACATGGCGCCGGCCACGCCGCCGAAGGAGGCGCCCATCGAGAACGCCAGCAGCTTGACGTTGCGGGTATTGATGCCCATCGCCTTGGCGGCGATCTCGTCCTCGCGGATCGCGACCCAGGCGCGGCCCAGGCGCGAATGCTGCAGGCGGCTGGTCATAAAAATGGTGGCGATGCACAGGCCCAGGAACAGGAAGTAGTAAGCGTTCACTGACGGGATCCCGTAGCCGCCGATGTAGACCGTCGACTGTGACCCGGCCTCGCCCGCCAGCGAGACGCCGAAGAAGCGGATCGGGTCGATCATGTTGATGCCCTGCGGACCGTTGGTGATGTTGATCGGCTCGATCAGGTTGTTCATGAAGATGCGGATGATCTCGCCGAAGCCGAGCGTCACGATGGCGAGGTAGTCGCCGCGCAGCTTCAGGGTCGGCGCGCCCAGCAGCGCGCCGAACAGGGCTGCCACCAGTGCCGCGAGCGGCACGATCGCCCATACCGACAGGTGGATGCCTTCCTGCTGGATTTCCGGCCCGAGCACGGCCACCAGCCACTCGCCCAGCGCCGGATAGTTGTAGACCACCGACTCGAGCAGGGCCGCGAACTGGGGCGAGGCGAACAGGCCGGTGAGATAGGCGCCGACCGCGAAAAAGGCGATGTAGCCGAGGTCGAGCAGGCCGGCGAAGCCGACCACGATGTTCAGGCCCAGCGCCAGCATGATGTACAGCAGCGCCAGGTCGATGATGCGGACCCAGGAGTTGCCGTACTGCGAGGCGAAGAAGGGAAAGGCGAGCATCACGGCCAGCAGCAGGAGCATGTTGATGCGGGCCTGGCGTGGGTGGTGCTGGAGGTCGAAAGTCAGCAGGGACATGTCGGCTCCTTACGCACGGTCGGCGACGCGTTCGCCCATGATGCCGGACGGGCGCACCGTCAGCACCAGGATCAGCACCACGAAGGCGAAGATGTCCTGGTAATGGCTGCCGAGGAAGCCGCCGGTGAGTTCGCCGATATAACCGGCGCCGAGCGCTTCGATGATACCCAGCAGCAGGCCGCCGATCATGGCGCCGTAGATATTGCCGATCCCGCCCAGCACCGCGGCGCAGAACGCTTTCAGGCCCGGCAGCACACCCATGGTGAAGGTGACCGAAGCGTAGTTGGCGCCCCACATCACGCCGGCCACGGCCGCCAGGGCGGCGCCGATGGCGAAGGTGGCGACGATGACGCGGTTCGAGTCGACGCCCATCAGGCCGGCCACGCGCGGGTTCTCGGCGACGGCACGCATTGCCCGGCCCATCCTGGTGCGTTCGACCAGAAGCACCAGGGCAACCATGGCGAGCGCGGCCAGCGCCAGCAGCAGCACCTGGGTCTGCGAAATCATCGCCCCGCCGATCATGATCGGCTCGGATGAGAGCAGTTGCGGGAACGGCAGCGGGCTGCGGCCCCAGAACGGCATCGCCATCACGATGGTCTGCAGCAGGATCGAGACGCCGATCGCGGTGATCAGGGGCGCCAGGCGCGGCGCGTTGCGCAGGCGGCGGTAGGCGATGCGCTCGATCAGCACGTTGACCAGCATGGCGACGGGTATCGCACCGAGGATGGCAAGGGCCAGCTGCAGGTAGCCCGGCAGGCCGGGAAAGTGGGCGTCGAGCAGTTGCAGGATCGACAGGCCGACCATGGCGCCGATCATCAGGACATCGCCGTGGGCGAAGTTAATGAGGTTGAGCACCCCGTAGACCATCGTGTACCCGAGCGCGACCAGTGCATACATACTGCCTAGCACCAGCCCGTTGAGTATCTGCTGGACAAAAGTCTCCATCGTTTCCGCTGCCTCTTTCTTTCGATAACAAAAACGGCACTTCGAGGTCCCCGAAGTGCCGCTGCGTGGCTGACGCCATGTCAAGGCAGATGGACTGCCTTCGGCATGCCATGTAGCCTACATTCACCGCGACCGCAGACCGTCTCCCTGCACGGAAGAACAGTTGCCAAGACAAAAATTCCGAGCGTCGCCATCATAGCGAGCTTTTTGCGAAACGAACAACGGAAAAATTGTTGCGGCGCGCCTTTGTTATCGAAAGAACAGCAGGGTTTACGCGACGTCGGCGCGCACGCCGTCCAGGCCTTTCGGCAGCGGGAAGGTCACGTTCTCTTCCACGCCCTCGAGCGCGCGCACGCTGGCCGCGCCGAGCGACTTCAGGCGGTCGATCACGGCCTGCACCAGCACCTCGGGCGCCGAGGCGCCGGCGGTGACGCCGATGCGCTTCTTGCCCTCAATCCAGGCCGGCTCGATCTTGGTGGCGTCGTCGACCATGTAGGCCGGCGTGCCCATCTTCTCGGCCACTTCGCGCAGGCGGTTCGAGTTCGAGCTGTTCGGGCTGCCGACCACGACCACGACTTCCACCTGCGGCGCCATGAATTTCACGGCTTCCTGGCGGTTGGTGGTGGCGTAGCAGATGTCGCCCTTCTTCGGCTCGATGATGTTCGGGAAGCGTTTCTTCAGCGCGGCAATGATGTCCAGCGTGTCGTCGACCGACAGCGTGGTCTGCGAGACGTAGGCCAGCAGCTCCGGGTTGGCGACCTGCAGCGTCTCGACGTCCTCGACGGTCTCGACCAGGTGCATGCCCTCCTCCGCCTGGCCCATCGTGCCTTCGACTTCCGGGTGGCCCTGGTGGCCGATCATGATGATCTCGGCGCCCTGCTTGCGCATCTTCGACACTTCCACGTGCACCTTGGTGACCAGCGGGCAGGTGGCGTCGAAGATCTTCAGGCCGCGCGCCTCGGCTTCGGCGCGCACGGCCTTCGAGACGCCGTGGGCCGAGAACACCAGTGTGTTGCCGGCCGGGACATCATCGAGCTCCTCGATGAAGATCGCGCCCTTGTTGCGCAGGTCGGCCACGACGTAGGCGTTGTGGACAATCTCGTGGCGCACGTAGATCGGCGCGCCGAACTGCGCGAGCGCACGCTCGACGATCTCGATGGCACGGTCGACGCCGGCGCAGAAGCCGCGCGGCTGGGCAAGCAGAATCTCGTTTTCCATAGTGTTCCCTTTACAGGACCGAAATCAGTTTCACTTCGAATTGCAGGGCCTGGCCGGCCAGCGGATGGTTGAAATCGAACAGCGCGCTGTCGTCGCGCATTTCCAGCAGCACGCCGGCAAAGCGGCCGCCCTTTGGCGCATTGAACTCGATCAGCTCACCGACCTTGTAGTCGGCATCCGGCACCGAATTTTCTTCCAGGGTCGCCTTCGACACCGGCTGGATCAACTCGGGATTGCGGTCGCCGAAGGCTTCCTGCGCGCTCAGCGCGAAGGTTTCGTGAGCGCCTTCCGGCAGGCCGATCAGGCGCTGCTCGAGGAAAGGCGCCAGCTGGCCCTGGCCCAGCAGCAAGGTGGCCGGGGTACCGTTGAAGGTGGTGATCAGATCGGCGCCACCGGCAATAGCGAGCCGGTAATGCAGGGTCAGGTAGGACGATTCGTTGACGACGGCGGGAGAGGCGTTGGACATGTTCGTTTCAAGTACAGGCAGGCCTGTTGCAGGCAAACCGCTATTGTAAGCCACCACCGCCCTTCCCGCCGCCGGGCGCCGCTTTTTTCGGCAGCAGCGAGGCTGCCGGAAATCGTTTCGGGCCCGAATGTCGTGTCAGCGCATCGGCATGATGGCCGCCCGGCCAGGTGCGGTTCGAGAAACCGCTGGGGCACCAGGCGCCCGCGACGCTTGCGGCACGGCCCCCGTCCCATCTTGCGTCCCGCCCCACCAGGTGCTACCGTTGCCGCGCGGCCGCCCGGCCGCCTTTCCTGGAGCGGTGCGGTGGACGACGACACGCAATACGAATATGTGGGGTTCTGGGCGCGCGTCGGCGCTGCGCTGATCGATACGCTGCTGATGTTCTTCCTGACGCTGCCGCTGCTCCTCATGCTGTACGGCCCGGGATACTGGGACAGCGACAGCCTGTTCCTGGGGCCGGCCGACATCCTGATTTCCTACGTACTGCCGGCCATCGCCGTGATCGCGTTCTGGGTGGCGCGCGGCGCAACGCCGGGCAAGATGGCGATCTCGGCCCAGGTCGTCGATGCCCGCACCGGCAACAATCCCGCACTCGGGCAGTCGGTCGGCCGTTATCTCGGCTACTACGTCTCGACGATTCCGCTCGGCCTGGGCTTGCTGTGGGTCGCGATCGATCCGAAAAAGCAGGGTTGGCACGACAAGCTGGCGGGCACTGTCGTGATCCGCCGCAAGCGGGCGCCCGCGCCGCCAGTGCGTTTCGAACGACAGTCCTGATCGCTCCAGGCCTTGGCGCCGCAGCCTGCGCACATGCGCGCCAGATCAGAACCGGCTTTCCTTGTCTGCCCATAATGCGTGGCGGCGCTGCGGCCTCGGCCGCATGCCCTTCCCTCTACGACAAGGAGCAACATGGGTATCAACGACTGGCCGGAACAGGACCGGCCGCGCGAACGGCTGGCGCGCGAAGGCGCGGCGGCCCTCTCGAACGCCGAACTGCTGGCCATTTTCCTGCGCGTGGGCGTGCGCGGGCGCAGCGCGGTCGAGCTTGGCGGCCACATGCTCGAACACTTCGGCTCGCTCCAGCGCCTGCTGCACGCGACGCCCCAGGAGTTTTCGGAGGTGCATGGCCTGGGCATGGCCAAGTATGCGCAACTGCAGGCCGTCATGGAACTGGCGCGGCGTGCCGTGTCGGAACAGTTCTTCCGCCAGGCGCTGTGCTCGCCCGACGTCGTCAAAAACTATTTGCGCGCCAAGTTCGGCCTGCAGGCCTACGAGTCCTTCGTGGTGCTGTTCGTCGACGTCAAGAACCGCCTGATCGATGCGCAGGAAATGTTTCGTGGCACCCTCACGCACACCAGCGTCTATCCGCGCGAAGTGGTGAAGGCGGCGCTGCGGCGCAATGCCTCGGGCGTGATGCTGGCCCATAACCACCCGTCCGGCGAGTGCGCGCCGAGCGAGGCGGACCTGGGCCTGACCCGCGCCCTGACCCAGGCGCTGGCCCTGGTCGACGTACGCGTGCTCGACCATTTCGTGGTGGCCGGCACACAGGTACATTCCTTTGCCGAACACGGCCAGTTATGACGAAGCCTGCAGTTAACTGCGTGAAAACAAGGCGCTAGCGTCGTTTTTACGATTGTTAAATTTGTGCAGCAATATCAGACACAATTGTTTTTCGCAAGTTATTGATTCCGCGATGGTTTTCACGCTATACTCGCGTTTTTCCGATTTTGGAAGTTTATCTAAGGAGTGCACTATGGCACGTGTCTGCCAAGTTACTGGCAAGGGACCGATGGTTGGCAACAACGTCTCCCACGCTAACAACAAGACGAAGCGTCGTTTCCTGCCTAACCTGCAGAACCGTCGCATTTTCGTGGAATCCGAAAACCGCTGGGTCTCCCTGCGTTTGTCCAACGCCGGCCTGCGCGTCATCGACAAGCTGGGCATCGACGCCGTTCTGGCCGACATGCGCGCTCGTGGCGAAAAAGTTTAATTAGGGAGCTATCATGGCAAAAACTGGCCGCGACAAAATCAAGCTGGAATCGACCGCAGGTACTGGTCACTTCTACACCACCACCAAGAACAAGCGCACCATGCCGGCGAAGATGGAAATCACCAAATTCGACCCGAAGGCACGCAAGCACGTGATCTACAAGGAAACCAAGATCAAGTAATTCGATCTGGTGCAGTAGACAGAAAAGCCGCCCACGCAAGTGTGCGGCTTTTTTATTTGTGCGATGCGCGCGGTCCTGCCGCCCACCCCGCCCTTTGGGCGGGACGAAAAAAAAGAGCGGGCAGTGCCCGCTCTTCTTCATTGTCGCCGGTCGCGCTGCGATCAGGCCTTGTTGGCGCGCTTGCGGGCAACCATGCCGGCGCCCAGCATCGCGATGCCGAACAGGGCCAGCGAGCCCGGCTCCGGCACTTCGGCCAGCTTGAACTGGCCGTTGTTCGACACGAAGAAGTACTGGCCTGGCTTGTTCTTGTAGGGGCTCTTGCCTGCACAGCCCGGACCCTTGAAGCCCGCGAATTCGCATGCGACTTCATCCACCAGACGCGAGGTCGGCGAACCGACGGTGTTGGCGTTGGTGAAGGCGAACGACAGGATGGCTTCCTTCGACAGGTCCTTGCCATTTTCACGGAAGAAGTAGCCTTCCGCCAAGCTGCCTACGCTGGCCGAGGCCAGCACGCTGACCTGGCCATTCTTCACCGGGCTCCCGCTTGCATCGACCAGGCCGCCGCCGCCGGCCAGCACGTCGAAGCTGGCGATCAGGTTGCCCAGGTTGGCGCCGTACACGCCCGCGGTGGTGCCGTACTGGCCGTTGGTCGGGTTCTGGTACATGCGGATGGTGCCGCCGGTGAACTTGAAGGCGCCGCTGAAGTTACCGGTGCCCTGGGCTTCGAAGACGGCCGAAATGTTGCCGCCCGCGTAGTTCAGCGGGAACAGCGCGCCATTACCGTCGGCCTGCGTGATGTTGAAGACAGCGTGCTCGACGAAGGAGAAGGAATTCTTGCCGGTCGGGGTCAGCTGGATGAAGGCATTGCCGTTCACGTCCAGGTATTCATTAACCGATTGGCCGCTTTCGAAACCGCCACCGTTCGGGTTGAACACCCAGTCGTTCAGCACGACGCCGCCAGCGTGCGCAGCATTGAACGAGAGGACCAGGGCGGCAGCGCAAGTCAGCTTCTTCAGAAGTTTCATAGTGTGCTCTTTAACAGTAAGGTTTGGAGTGTTCAGACCTAGCTAAATAAGCAATACTTGTGCCAGATAAATCTTTACTATTGGAATCAATTACTTACTGGAACAGAAGATGAATTAAAAACAATGACTGTAAGAAATTTCGACAGAATAAACGCCTTGGTCGTGCGGGCCGGGCTTGGCCCATGGAACGATACGGCGGAAGAACAAACAACAACGGCTCCCGCAGGAGCCGTTGAGATGGGCAACGAGGCCTTTTACGCGTAGCTACGCAGGCGCAGCGAGAACTCCTGCAGCGACTTGATGCCCGACGCTTCGGCACGGGCGCACCAGTCCTGCAACTGTTGCAGCAGCTGGTCACGGGTCGAGTGCGAACGTTCCCAGATCGCGCCCAGTTCCACGCGCATCTGGTGCATCGTCTCCAGCGCCTTGCTGTGCTTGAACAGCTCGATCAGCTGCTCCTTTTGCGACAGTTCCAGCTTGCCCGGCTCGCGCTGCAGCAGCTTGCGCGAGCTCTTCAGGAAGCGCGCTTCCAGCTCGGCCTTGTGCTTCAGGTGCTCGAATTCCTCGTGGAAAGCGGCCTTGACCGACTTGGCGTATTTCGCCATCACGTCGTAGCGGTTGGTGATCACCGACTGCAGGGTTTCCAGGTCGGCGACGGCCTTGTCCTTGGCCAGCTTCGGCTTCGGGGCAACCTTTTTCACTTTCGCCAGGCCCAGCATTTCCAGGGTGCGGATATACGCCCAGCCGAGGTCGAATTCGTACCACTTGCTCGACAGCTTGGCCGAGGTGGCGTAGGTGTGGTGGTTGTTGTGCAGCTCTTCGCCGCCGATCAGGATGCCCCACGGGAAGATGTTGGTCGCCGCATCGTTGCAGTCGTAGTTGCGGTAACCCCACCAGTGGCCCAGGCCATTGATGATGCCGGCCGCAGTGATCGGGATCCACATCATCTGGACCGCCCAGATGCTGACGCCGATGACGCCGAACAGCACGAAGTTAATCACCAGCAGCGCCGACACGCCGGCCGCGCTGTAACGGGTGTAGACATTGCGCTCGATCCAGTCGTCCGGGGTGCCGTGGCCATACTTTTCCAGCGTTTCCTTGTTCTTGCTCTCGGCGCGATACAGTTCGGCGCCTTCCAGCAGCACTTTCTTGATGCCGCGGGTCTGCGGGCTATGCGGATCTTCCTCGGTGTCGCACTTGGCGTGGTGCTTGCGGTGGATGNNCCACAGCCAGAAACGGAAGAAGTGGCTCGGGATCGCATGCAGTTCCAGTGCGCGGTGGGCCTGGTGGCGGTGCAGGTAGATGGTGACAGCTGCGATGGTGATGTGGGTCACCACCAGCGTGTACACCACGGCCTCCCAGGCGCTCAGGCCGACAAGGCCGGTGGACATGAATTCCAGCACGGAATGCAGGATGTTGCTAAAGGTCATTAGTGCTCCAAAGTGATTGCTTGTCTGTGCGGCGCCGTTTTTCTGTGGAAACGGTCGCGGTAGCGGCACGAACGCGCCGCCGATCAACCCCGCATTCTACGCACTTTCCGATGACGCACGGCACGAACAGCGCAGATAAATCCACCCTGATTCGAAATGTGCGACACCGGGATGCGAAATATGCATCAAACGGGGGAAGCTTGTGGCGGAAGGCCCAGTCGGATGGCGCCGGAATGCACCAGCGCATAGATATTCTTGTTCACGGCCGAGATCACGCCGCCGCTGCCCTTTTCCGGATCGATGATCGAAAAGCCCAGCTCCAGCTCGTAGCCGTGCGGACCGAAGGCGTTCAATTGCACCGAAGGCGCCGGCTCCGCGATCACGCGCTCGACCGCGTCGGCCTGGCGCGCCAGCAGGGCCATGACTTCGTTCAGGTCGCTGTCGTAGGCGACCGTGACCTTCGTGTTCAGGCGCACCGCCTTGTTGGTTGTCGCCTGGTTCAGGACCACGCCGGTGATCAGCATTTCGTTCGGCAGCAGGGTCTGGGTGCCGTCAAGCGCCTGCAGCACCGTGGTGCGCGTGTTGATGCGCGCCACCCGGCCCGAATACTTGTCCACCGTGATCGGGTCGCCGATCGACAAACTGCGTTCCAGCAGGATCAGGAAGCCGGACACGTAGTTGCTGGCGATACGCTGCATGCCGAGACCCAGGCCGACGCCGAGCGCGCCGCCGAACACCGACAGCACGGTCAGGTCGAGGCCGACCAGCCCCAGGCTGACCAGCACCGACACCAGGATCAGGATCGCGCGCCCCAGCCGCGCCAGCACCACGCGCACCGAGGTGTGCATGCCCTCCAGGCGCATCAGGCGCTCTTCCAGCGCGGCGCCGGCCCACAGGGCCAGCATCATCAGGACGACGACGGAGACGATGGCTTGCAGGATCGCCAGCAGCGACGCCCGCTTCGCGCCAAGCGGCACCTGATGCGTGTCGAGGAAGGCGATGATGTCGGGCCATTGCCCGGTCAGGTAGAGAGCAACCCCAACCCACACCACCAGTGCCAGTACCTTCTCGAAGGTCTGCAGGGCCGTGCCGAGCTGGCGGTGGCGGGAGAAGACCCGCCCCAGCCGATAGAACACCATGCGGATCCAGGCCATCGACGCGAACAGCGGCAAGGCCACGCGCAGCAGGTGCACGTTCTGGTGCCGGCCCAGGATCACCATGGCCAGCCAGACCCCGGCCGTGATCAACAGCGGCCCCAGCACCCGGCCGAAGCCCTCGACGCCGATGCGGCGGATCGCCCCGGCGTTCGTGTCCTCGTGCAGCCAGCTGCGCCGGATGATGCGCGCGAGCAGCATGCCGACGGCGACCGCGATCGCGATCGCCAGCGCCTGCCACAGAATGCGAGGATTGCTGATGTCCTCGAGCAGGTCCTGCAGCAGGTCGGTCAGCGGCATGTTGCGCACGTCTTGCCTTACTCCGCGTCAGCCTCGGCGGCCTTCGGCGCCTTGGCGCTCACTGCCTTGCGCTCCAGCACGGCGGCGAAGAAGCCGTCGGTCTGGTGCTTGTGCGGCAGCAGCTTGAGGTACTTGTCCATCTCGAGGTCGATCTTCTGCTCGGCCAGGACCTTGCTCATCGGCACCAGTTCGAAGTCCGGATGCGATGCCAGGAACTGCTCGACGATGAAGTCGTTCTCTTCGTTCAGCAGCGAGCAGGTGGCGTACACCAGGCGGCCGCCGCCCTTCAGCAGGCGCGCGGCGCCGTCCAGGATCGAGGCCTGCTTTTCCTGCATCTCGGCCACGGCGCCTTCCGGCTGGCGCCATTTCACGTCCGGATTGCGGCGCAGCGTACCCAGGCCCGAGCATGGCGCGTCGACCAGCACGCGGTCGATCTTGCCGGCCAGGCGCTTGATCTTGGCATCGCGCTCGTGCGCGATCAGGACCGGATGCACGTTCGACAGGCCACTGCGGGCCAGGCGCGGCTTCAGCTTCGACAGGCGCTTTTCCGAGACGTCGAAGGCGTACAGGCGGCCAGTGTTGCGCATGGTCGCGCCCAGCGCCAGGGTCTTGCCGCCGGCGCCGGCGCAGAAGTCGACCACCATCTCGCCGCGGCGCGCGGCCAGGATCTGGGCCAGCACCTGGCTGCCCTCGTCCTGCACCTCGATCGCGCCTTCCTTGAACAGCGGCAGGCCCTGCAGGTTCGGCTTCTTCTTGACGCGCAGGCCGAGCGGCGAGTACGGCGTCGGCTCGGCGATGATCGGCGCTTCGGCCAGCTTGGCGATCACCTCGTCGCGGTTGGCCTTGATGGCGTTCACGCGCAGGTCCAGCGGCGCCGGCGTGTTCAGCACGGCGGCCAGCTCCTGGGCTTCCTGCTCGCCGTACTGGCCGACCAGCTTGTCGTACAGCCACTGCGGCAGGTTGGCGCGCGCCAGCGGCGGCAGCAGGCTGCGGTCGATTTCCTTGATGCGGGTGAGGAAGGCGGTTTCGTCTTCCGTCAAGCCGCCGAGGGCATCGATGCCGACGGTTTCCGACAGGCCCAGCAGGGCCAGGCGGCGCATCGACGGGGTGCCGCCGGTGCCGCCGAACTCGGTGAAGAAGGTTTTATTGCGCAGGACGGCGTAGACCGCTTCGGCGATCACGCCGCGTTCGCGCGGACCGAGGCGCTGGTGATCCTTGAAGTAGCGCGACAGGGTAACGTCGGCCGGGGCCGTAAAGCGCAAGATCTCGCGCAGCACTTCTTCGGTGCTGCCGAGAATTGCTGGTGGCAATCTCATGAAATTCCTTGATTAGATACTGTAGTGAATCAGGCGAACTGCGCGATGCGCACGTCGCCTTGTTCGATGCTCAGCCTGTCCTCGACGAACAGGCGCACCGCGTAGGGGTAGAGTTTGTGTTCCTCGGCCAGCACGCGCGCGGCCAGGGTGTCCTCGGTGTCGCCGGGCAGCACCGGAACGCGCGCCTGGGCGACCATCGGGCCGTGGTCCAGCTCGGCAGTAACGAAGTGCACCGTCGCGCCGTGTTCGGGCACGCCTGCCTCCAGAGCCTTCTTGTGCGTGTCCAGGCCCGGAAAGGCCGGCAGCAGCGAAGGGTGGATGTTCAGCATGCGCCCCGCATAATGCGCGACGAAAGGCGCCGTCAGGATGCGCATGAATCCTGCCAGCACGACCAGGTCGGGCGCGAAACGGTCGATCTCGCGCTGCAGGGCGGCGTCGAAACTGGCGCGGTCCGGGTATTCCTTGCTCACGACGACAGCAGTCGGGATCCCGTGCGCCTCGGCGAAGGCCAGCCCTTTCGCGTCAGGCTTGTTGCTGATCACTGCCGCCACGCGCGCCGGCCAGCCCTCGCGCTGGGCTGCACGCACGACCGCTTCCATGTTGCTGCCGCGGCCGGAAATGAGGATCACGATGTTTTTCATAGCGCGCATTGTACCGTATGGCCAACGCCAAACTGTGGTATGGCAACGCCAGGAGCGGGTCTTGCTTTTATTCGAAGGAATAGAATACGCGGAAAGGCACGCGCTTGTCGGCCCAGAATTCGGCCGCGTCGCGGAACACGTCGAGCAGGGTCTCGCGCGCTTCCTTATCGAATTTCTGCGTGTTCGGCAATTGTTCCAGCACGACGAGGAAGCCGGGCTGGGGACCGGCCTGGGACACCGTCTCGGTCAGGCAATTGCGCAGGGCGTCGAAGTTCTTGCTGCAGGGTTTGGTGAAGTGGAAGTTTTCGCCGATGCGGGCGCACACCTGTTGCTTGGTCAGCGTGTTGGCGCAGTGCGCGTACAGGAAATGGTGGCCCATGCGCGCCGCTTCTTCCTGCAGTTCCGGCACCCGATAGGCCCGAATCGACTGCACAAGATTGGACGGCACTCTCATCAACAAACTCATTTTTCCCTCAAGTCGACCTGGTGGTGTGGTTCGAATCGCCAGTGCCCGCTCACCATGCGCGCCCGGGCGGCAACGTTGCTCTCCTAAATCGTTTCCACGCGCCAATAAACCCTAATTTGTGTAAGGGTAACGTTTTGTAGTTACCGAAGCAACCCGAATGTGACCTGGATAGTCCAATTTCGAAAAAAATTGCCGCTTTTTCACCCTAATCCGCCCTCTTTTGCGCGTTTTGCCATTCTGGACGGACCGCGCCAGTCTGCCCTCCGCTGTTACATTTTGTTGCCACGTAGATCGATTCTGCGGCCTCAACAGGATTAACATACAAGCGTGGATGAAAACAAATCCCGCCCCGCCAACAGCACCGAACGAACGAGGTTCACGATGAACATGACTAGCAAAGTACTGATTTCCGCCCTGGGGCTGTGCGCCTTGCCGCTCGCCCAGGCTGCCGAATTCGAAGACTTCGGACGCGTGGTGCGCGTACAGCCGCGCGTCGAACAGATCCGCCAGCCGCGCCAGGAATGCCGCACCGAATACGTGCAGGTGCCGGTGCAGCAGCAGCGCGGCAGCGGCGGCTCGGTGGTTGGCGGCATTGCCGGCGCCCTGCTGGGCAGCCAGGTCGGCAGCGGTAACGGTAAAGTCGCCGCCGCCGCCGCCGGCGCCATCGCCGGCGCCATGGTCGGCGACCGCGTCGAAAACAACGGCCGCAACTACGACCCGGGCGTCCAGGAACAGGCCGTGCGCCAGTGCCGCACCATCGACTCCTACGAGTCGCGCACTACCGGCTACGACGTGACCTACGAATACCGCGGCCAGACCGAAACCGCCTTCATGAGCCGCGACCCCGGCAACCGCATCCGCCTGCGCGTCTCCGCCCAGCCTGACGAGCAGTATTAATCAATCAAGACTTAAAGAGTCGAGATGTCTCGGGACCTCGAGAAACCGTAGCGAGCGGAAGGAGTTTTGGCCGAGCCGCCAAGGCGATGATGCTCGCTGTACGAGCAGTACAGCGAGCATCGCAGGGCTAGGCGCCCGCGCCAAAATCCGACGCGCAGCAGGTTTATCGAGGTCCCCACCAGTTGTTATCGGCTCGGGGAACGCCCCCTCCTTCTCCGCGCCGACCTTATTCCCGTTGCGCTTGCGCAGCGGGAACCCCTCCCCCGATAATAGGACGATTCAACAGGTCGCCCTATGCTCATCAAACGTAAATCCATCGAACAAGCCGAATCCTCGCGCCGTCCCGCGCGCAAACCAAAGTTCGCGCCGGTGACGCTGTCCGAACAGGACGGCGTGCGCTATCTCCACTTCGGCACCGAATGGGTGCAAGGCGCCATGCGCATCCGCAAGCCCGACTGGCCCGAGCTGGAATACGCCCAGCAGATGATGGCCTGGATGCTGTTCATCGCGTCGCCGCGCCGCATCGCCCAGCTTGGCCTGGGCGCGGCCACGCTCACCAAGTACTGCTACCGCCAGTTCCCCGAAGCGCAGGTCAGCGCCGTCGAACTGAATCCCTCGGTCATCGCCATTTGTAATTCGATGTTCAAGCTGCCGCCCGAGGACGAGCGCCTGAACGTGCTCGAGATGGACGCAATGGACTTCGTGGAAGACCCGGACAACCACGGCGCCTTCGACGTGCTGCAATGCGACCTGTACGACGCCACCGCCAAGGGCCCGGTGCTCGACACGCCCGAGTTCTACAGCGCCTGCAACGCCTGCCTGGCGCCGCACGGGATCATGACCGTCAACCTGTTCGGCGACCACCCGAGCTTCAACAAGAACATCAAGGCGATGAAGTTCGCCTTCGACTACGTGATCTGCCTGCCCGAGGTCCACGACGGCAACGTCGTCGCGCTGTGCTTCAAGACCAGGCCCCAGCTCGACAACGCGGCCCTGGCCGAACGCGCGGCCCAGATCGTGGCCGCCACCAAGCTGCCCGCGAAGTCCTGGGTCAAGGGGATCGCGGCGGGCATCGAGGCCGCGCGCTGACCAGCGCTTACTGATGAGGGAATCATGACCGCCAACGCACCGCAGACGACTTCCCTCCCCCGCACGCCCCAGCGTCCGCGGCGCCTGGACTTGCAGGCGATCTTCTCCTGGCTGCTGGCCGACGGCATCGTCGAGAAGGACAAGGTCAAGCTCCATTTCGCGCAAGCCCAGGGCATCCTGAAGAACGCGGCCGGCTCCATGCATCCGCTCACGGCGGTCGCGCAATGCAAGCTGCTGTCGAACCAGCCGCCGCACCGCCTGCTCACGCTCGACGTGCTGAGCGAATGGTGCGCGGCCAAGGTCGGCCTGCCCTTCATCCGCATCGACCCCTTGAAGATCGACTTCACCCGGGTGGCCGACGTGATGTCGGCCAGCTACGCGGCGCGCTTCAACATCCTGCCGGTCGACATCAGCGCGACCACGCTGACGGTGGCCACCGCCGATCCGTTCGCGACCGAGTGGGAAGCCGAGATCGCCAAGGTGTCGCGGCGCCGGGTCGAGCTGGTGCTGGCCAATCCGCTCGACATCGCCCAGTACATCTCGCAGTTCTTCAGCCTGGCCAAGTCGATCCGCGACGCCAGCAAGACCAACGCCCAGGACCTCGCGCTGCGCAACAACTTCGAGCAGCTGGTCGAGCTGGGCAAGGCAAATAAACAGTTCGACGCCAACGACCAGCACATCGTCAACATCGTCGACTGGCTGTGGGGCTACGCCTTCGAGCAGCGCGCATCGGACATCCACCTGGAACCCAAGCGCGAATTCGCCGTAATCCGTTTCCGCATCGACGGCGTGCTGCACC
>DOUW01000298.1 GCA_003520365.1 Massilia sp. | reverse complement strand
GCTTCGCGCTGACCCGCCCGCCGGGCCACCATGCCGGCACCGACTTCTTCGGCGGCGCCTGCTTCCTGAACAACGCGGCGCTGGCCGCCCAGCACCTGCTCGACGACGGCTTGCGGCGCGTGGCGATCCTCGACCTCGACTACCACCACGGCAACGGCACCCAGGGCATCTTCTATGGCCGCAGCGACGTGCTGTTCGTCTCGATCCACGCCGACCCGCGCAGCGACTACCCCTATTATCTTGGCTATGCCGAGGAAACCGGCAGCGGCGAAGGGCTCGGCTACACCATGAACCTGCCGCTGCCGCGCGCGGCCGGCGCACAGCAATGGATGGCGGCGCTGGAGACGGCCTGCATCAAGCTGGGCATGTTCGCGCCCGAGGCGCTGGTGGTCTCGCTCGGCGTCGACACCGCGGCAAGCGAGGGCGGATTCGGCCTGCAGGGCGCGGACTTCCTGCGCATCGGCGAGCGCATCGCCTGGCTGGGCCTGCCGACCGCCTTCGTGTTCGAGGGCGGCCTGGGGCAGGACATCGGCATCCACACGGTCAACGTGCTCGAAGGTTTCGAGACGGCGGCCTGATTCTTCTTCACCTGATTGGAAACCCACATGATCGAATGGCAGTGGTGCGGCTTCGCCGATTTGACCAACGCGCAGCTGTACGAAGTGCTGGCCCAGCGCCAGCAGGTATTTGTCCTGGAACAGACTTGCCTGTATCCGGACATCGACGGCTACGACCTCGACGCCCACCACCTGCTGGGCTGGCGCGACATCGGCGGCCGGCGCGTACTGGTCGCCTACCTGCGCTGCCTGGCGCCGGGCGCGAAATACGACGAGATGAGCCTGGGGCGCATCCTCACCACCAACGACGTGCGCGGCTCCGGCGTCGGGCGCGAGCTGGTCGCGCACGGCATCCAGTATGCCGAGCGCCTGCACCCGGGCCACCGCATCCGCATCGGCGCCCAGCAGCGCCTGGAGAAGTTCTACCAGGACTTCGGCTTCGAGACCGTCTCCGCCCCTTACGACGAAGACGGCATCCTGCACATCGACATGCTGCGCTGATGCGCCTTACTTCAGCATGCCCGACTTGGACGGGTCGGGCATCCGCAGCGACACGATGAAGGCGATCGCGCACATCACGCTGACGTACCAGTAGAAATTCGATTCCATCCCGGCCTGCTTGAACCACAGCGCCACGTATTCGGCGGAACCGCCGAAGATCGCGTTGGCCACCGCATACGACAGGCCGACGCCGAGGGCGCGCACTTCGACCGGGAACATCTCGGCCTTGATCAGGCCGCTGATCGAGGTGTACAGGCTGACGATGGCCAGCGCGCAGACGATCAATACGCCGGCCATGAAGGGGCTGGCGACGCCGCGCAGGGCGGTCATGATCGGCACGGTGGCGATCGCGGCCAGTCCGCCGAACCACATCATCGAGGTCTTGCGGCCGATGCGGTCGGACAGCGAGCCGAACACCGGCTGCAGGCACATGTAGATCACCAGCACCACGGTCATGATCGCGCTGGCGGTCTTGGTATCCATGCCGACGGTGTTGACCAGGTACTTCTGCATGTAGGTGGTGAAGGTGTAGAAAATCAGCGAGCCGCCGGCGGTGAAACCGAGCACGGTGATGAAGGCGCGCCGATGGTCCTTCAGCAGCGCGGCCACGCTGCCGGCTTCCTTGCGCTTGCGCTCGGTGGCGCTGGTGGTCTCGGTCAGCGAGCGGCGCAGGTAGAGCGAGACCAGGGCCGCGCAGGCGCCCAGCACGAAGGGAATACGCCAGCCCCAGGCCTTCAGTTCGGCTTCGGTGAACAACTGCTGCAACACCACCAGCACCAGCAGCGCCAGTAACTGGCCGCCGATCAGGGTCACGTACTGGAAGGAAGCGAAGAAACCGCGCCGGCCCGGCTGCGCCACTTCGCTCATGTAGGTGGCGCTGGTGCCGTATTCCCCGCCCACCGACAGGCCCTGGAACAGGCGCGCCAGCAGCAGCAGGACCGGTGCCGCGGTGCCGATCTGGGCATAGGTCGGCAGCACCGCGATCATCAGCGAGCCGCCGCACATCATGAGCACCGAGATCAGCATCGAGTTCTTGCGGCCGTAGCGGTCGGCGATACGGCCGAACATCCAGCCGCCGATCGGACGCATCAGGAAGCCGGCGGCGAAGATGCCGGCGGTATTCAGCAGCTGGGTAGTCGGGTTCCCGGACGGGAAGAATGCGGCCGAAAAATACAGCGCGCAGAACGAATAGATATAGAAATCGAACCACTCGACCAGGTTGCCCGACGACGCGCCGACGATGGCGAAGACGCGCTGGCGGGGAGTAAGTGCTTCGATTTCCTGCGGGGTAATGTGTTGCGACATGCTGTTTGTGCTCCTTGGTTCGACGAACGCAGGCCATCGGGCCTTGTTACATCCTACACAAGGGAAAGGTGCGCACGGCACGTCGTAGGACGGGACGCCATCGGCGCCCGCCCAGGCCTTACTCGACCTTCTGCAGCTCGACGTCGAACACCAGGCCGCTGTTCGGCGGGATCGGGCCGCGGCCACTTTTACCGTAGGCCATGTTGGCCGGAATGTGCAGGGTGCGCTTGCCGCCGACCTTCATGCCCGGCAACCCCTGGGTCCAGCCGGCGATCACCGGGTCGACGCCCAGCGTGAAGCCGATGGTGCCGGTCTCGAACTGGCTGCCCTTGTTGTCCGCCGCCGTGGTGCTGTACAGCCAGCCGGTGTACTTGACGGTCAGCTTCTTGCCGTTCACGGCCTCGGCGCCGGTGCCGACCACGGTGTCGGTCATCTTCAGCGCCGACGGTACGCTGATGACCTCGTCTTCGGCGTCGCCACCGCTGCCGCCGCAGGCCGTCAGGCTCATTACGGCCGCGCAGGCGGCGGCCATCAGCGGAAACTTGAATCGCATTCTCTTCTCCCCGGATCAGTGTGCATATGTTTTATAGGAAACACTGCACCTTACCCGAGGGCTAGCGGCGAGTTTGTCCGCTTTTTGTAGGTTTTTTGTACTAGATCTCGACCTGGGTGCCGAGCTCGATCACCCGGTTCGGCGGAATCTGGTAATAGTCGGCGGCGGCGCGCGCATTGCGCGACATGGTCGCGAACACGTGCTCGCGCCATGGCGCCATGCCCCGGCCCGGCGTCGAGATCACGGTCTGGCGCGCGATGAAGAACGAGGTCTCCATCATCTCGAAGCTCAAGCCGAGCGTGGCGCAATGTGCCATCACGGCCGGAATATCCGGCTCATCCTTGAAGCCGTAGTGGATGTTGAGCTGATAGCAGTGATGGCCCAGGTCGACCACCTGCACCTGCTCGGACAGCGCGACCCAGGGTTCTTCGCGGATGTGCACGGTCAGGAACACCACGCGCTCGTGCAGCACCTTGTTGTGCGACAGGTTGTGCAGCAGCGCGTGCGGCACGCCGTCGCTTTCGCCGCGCAGGAAGATGGCGGTGCCCGGCACCCGCGCCGGCGGCGCCACGAACAGGGAATCGAGGAAGGCATCGAGCGGGATCGCGTGCTTTTCCAGGTTCTCGAACACCAGTTCGCGGCCGCGCTTCCAGGTCAGCATCGCGGTCAGCAGCACGGCGCCCAGCAGCAGCGGGAACCAGCCGCCGTGCAGCAGTTTCAGGGTGCTGGCCGAGAACAGCGCGATGTCCATCAGCATGAAGAAGCCGGTGGCACCGATGCACACGACCAGCGGCAGGCGCCAGCGGTAGCGGGTGATGAAGAAGGTCAGCAGCGTGGTGGCGAGCATGGTCGCGGTGACCGCGATGCCGTAGGCGCCGGCCAGGCGGTCCGACGAGCCGAAGCCGATCACGGCGATCAGGACGACGACCAATTGCAGCCAGTTTACCGCCGGGATGTAGATCTGGCCGATCTCGCTTTCCGACGTGTGCATGATCCGCATGCGCGGCAGCAGGCCCAGCATGATGGCCTGCTTGGTCATCGAATAGGTGCCGGAAATGGTGGCCTGGGAAGCGATCACCGCCGCCATGGTCGACAGGATCACCAGTGGATAGACGCTCCAGGTGCCGAGCTGGTGGAAGAAGGGATTTTCCACCGCCGTCGGGTCGGTGATGAGCAAGCCCCCTTGCCCCAGGTAGTTCAGGGCGAGGGCCGGGAACACGATCAAGAACCAGGCTACGCGGATCGGCTTCTTGCCGAAGTGGCCCATGTCGGCGTACAGCGCCTCGGCGCCGGTCAGCGCCAGCACCACCGCGCCCAGCGCGACGAAGGCGATGAACCGGTTTTCGATCATGAAGCGCGCCGCGTGCAGCGGGTTGAGCGCTTCCAGGATCACCGGCGCCTTGGCAATGTTGATCACGCCCATGATGGCCAGTGCGGCGAACCAGACGATCATCACCGGACCGAACCAGCGTCCAATACCCGCGGTGCCGTGGCGCTGCAGGCTGTACAGGCCGACCAGCACCACCACCGCCAGCGGCACCACGTAGTGCGACAGCGCCGGCGTGGCCACTTCCAGGCCCTCGATCGCGCCCAGCACGGAAATGGCCGGGGTGATCACGCTGTCGCCATAGAACATGGTGGCGCCGAACACGCCGACCACCATCAAGGGGTAGTGCCAGCGCGAAGTACGCGTGACGGAATTCAGGGTGAGCGCCATCAGCGCCATGATGCCGCCCTCGCCGCGGTTGTCGGCACGCAGCACCAGGGTGACGTATTTCAGCGAGACGATCAGCGTCAGCCCCCAGAAGATCAGGGAGATAATGCCGAGCAGGTTGGGGGTGTTCAGCGCGAGGCCGTGGGTGGGGTCGAAGATGGTCTTGAGCGTGTACAGCGGGCTGGTACCGATATCGCCGTAGACGATGCCAACGGCAGCCAGCGTCAGTGCCGCCAGGCTGCTTTTGTTATTTTGCGACGTCAAGATTGCACCATATTGTTGTTCTGGTGCGGCGCACCATAAAATAACGACAAGAAAATTGCAAGCAGTATTCAGCGGACCGGCGCATCACGGCGGGAAGTGTTGCAAGTTTGCCCGAAGAGGCCGCGGACGGTCGCGCGTTAGCCCTGCAAGCCGGGCGCCCTGCACCAAAACGGGGGCGCCTCCGGCAAGCGCGCGCCACTTCGCCGATAATGCTGACCTGACAACCCTCCTCATCCCATTTCCCATGCGTACCGGCATCATTTCCGCCGCCCTGGCCTTCCTGTGCTGGGGCTTGTTCCCTTTATATTTCCACGCCGTCAAGGAAGTGCCTTCCATGCAGATCCTGGCGCATCGCATGATCTGGTCGCTGGCCTTCCTGCTGATCGTGCTCGCCCTGCGCCGCCAGTGGCGCTGGCTGGAGCAAGTGCGCCAGCCGCGCGTATTCTGGAGTTTCGTCGCTTCCGCCCTGCTGCTCAGCGCGAACTGGCTGCTGTACATCTGGGCCGTTAACAACGGCCACGTGATCGAGGCCAGCCTCGGTTACTTCATCAATCCGCTGGTGAACATCATGTTCGGCTACCTGCTGCTGAAGGAACGCCTGCGCCGCGTGCAGTGGAGCGCCATCGCGATCGCCGCGCTGGGCGTGGCCTGGCTGACCTGGCAATCCGGTGCGGTGCCCTGGATTGCCCTGTGCCTGGCAGCCTCGTTCGGCGCCTATGGCCTGCTGCGCAAGACCGCCGCGCTCGGCGCCCTGGAAGGACTGTCGTTCGAGACCATGGTGCTGTTCCCGATCGCGGCCATCTATGTCGGCTGGCTCACGCTGCATGGCGAGAATGCCTTCCTGAATACTTCCTCGGACGCCACGCGCTGGCTGCTGATTGCGGCGGGTCCGATCACGGCCGTTCCCCTGCTGTTGTTCGCCAGCGGCGCGCGCCAGATTCCGCTGTCGATCCTCGGCCTGCTGCAGTACCTGGCGCCGACCATCCAGTTCCTGCTCGGCGTGCTGCTGTTCAAGGAAGCCTTCACGGCCGACCGCCTGGTCGGTTTCGCGCTGATCTGGGCGGCATTGATCCTGTTTGCGGGAGAAGGATTGATCAGGTCCCGGCAAAACCGCGGCTGAATCTTTACATTTCGCGATAAAGGGTGTCTTTGGCGCCCTTCTATCGTATGCTGTGCACCTTGATTTACATAACAGTTACTTAAGATGGCAAATTACGTCTATACCATGAATCGCGTGGGCAAAATCGTCCCGCCGAAACGCCAGATTCTGAAAGATATCTCCCTGTCGTTCTTCCCGGGCGCAAAGATCGGCGTGCTGGGCCTGAACGGCTCCGGTAAATCGACCCTGCTGAAGATCATGGCGGGCATCGACACCGACATCCAGGGCGAAGCGCGCCCGATGCCGGGACTGAACATCGGCTACCTGCCGCAGGAACCGCAGCTCGACCCGGAAAAGACCGTGCGCCAGGAAGTCGAATCGGGCCTGGGTGAAGCCTTCGAGGCGCAAGCCAAGCTGGAAGCCGTGTACGCCGCCTATGCGGAAGAAGACGCGGACTTCGACGCCCTTGCCAAAGAGCAGGAGCGCCTGGAATCGATCATCGCCGCGGCCGATGGCGGCAACTTGAACCTGCAGATGGAAATGGCCGCCGACGCGCTGCGCCTGCCGCCTTGGGACCAGAAAATCGGCGTGCTGTCGGGCGGCGAGAAGCGCCGCGTGGCGCTGTGCAAGCTGCTGCTGAGCAAACCCGACATGCTGCTGCTGGACGAANNACGACCGCTACTTCCTCGACAACGCCGCCGAGTGGATCCTGGAACTGGACCGCGGCCATGGCATCCCCTGGAAGGGCAATTACTCGTCCTGGCTGGAGCAGAAGGAAGCGCGCCTGAAGCAGGAAGAAGCGACCGAATCGGCGCGCCAGAAGGCGCTGGCCAAGGAACTCGAGTGGGCGCGCCAGAATCCGAAGGCACGCCAGGCGAAATCCAAGGCGCGCCTGGCCCGCTTCAACGAACTGTCCGAATACGAATACCAGAAGCGCAACGAGACCCAGGAGATCTTTATCCCTGTGGCCGAACGCCTGGGCAACGACGTCATCGAGTTCAAGAACGTCAGCAAGGCCTTCGGCGACCGCCTGCTGATCGACAACCTGTCGTTCACGATCCCGCCGGGCGCGATCGTCGGCATCATCGGCCCGAACGGCGCCGGTAAGTCGACCCTGTTCAAGATGATCGCCGGCAAGGAACAGCCGGACAGCGGCGAAGTCGTGATCGGCCAGACGGCGAAGGTTTCGCTGGTCGACCAGAGCCGCGACGAGCTGGCCAACAACAAGACCGTGTTCGAGGACGTTACCGGCGGCGCCGACCTGCTCAGCGTCGGCCGCTTCGAGATGCCGTCGCGCGCCTATCTCGGCCGCTTCAACTTCAAAGGCTCGGACCAGCAGAAGATCGTCGGCAACCTGTCGGGCGGCGAACGCGGCCGCCTGCACCTGGCCAAGACCCTGCTGCAAGGCGGCAACGTCCTGCTGCTGGACGAACCGTCGAACGACCTCGACGTGGAAACCCTGCGCGCGCTGGAAGACGCCCTGCTGGAATTCGCCGGCAGCGTGATGGTCATCTCGCACGATCGCTGGTTCCTCGACCGTATCGCGACCCACATCCTGGCCTTCGAGGGTAACTCGCAGGTGACCTTCTTCAACGGTAACTACCAGGAATACGAAGCCGACAAGAAGAAGCGCCTGGGCGAAGAAGGCGCGAAGCCGAAGCGGATTCGCTACAAGCCGCTGTCGAGCTAAGCCTTTTTTCATGCTCCCGTCGGGGGCGGAAAATTCAAGAACGCCTGGGATTTCCGGGCGTTTTTTTATTCGCGGAAACGGATCGCGGTCGACGGCAGAGCATGTGTAGAATCGTCTGTTGATGAGGCTAAAAGTTCCCGCCTCCCATTTGCGCCAGTCGACATGGACCCCATCGTCGACCGGCACACTTTGCCCATGACAGACTACCGCGACAACCGGGTCCCCGGTGGGACCTTCTTCTTCACGGTTCGGCTGCTCGACCGTGGCAGTTCCCTCCTGACGGACCATATTTCGGCCTTCGGCGACGCGATCCGCCAGGCGCGCGTGCGCCGGCCCTTCCACGTCGACGGCTGGGTCGTCCTGCCCGATCACGCCCACGCGATGTGGACCCTGCCGCCGGGCGACCACGACTGCTCGAGCCGCTGGCGTGCGGTGAAGATCGCGTTCTCGAAGGCCTTGCGCAAGGCGCGGCTGGGAAATTCTCCCGAGGGCGCGATCTGGGAGCGCCAATACCAGCAATACCGCATCCAGGACGAACGGGACTATGCGACCCTGATCGACTACATGCACACCAATGCCGTGCGCCACGGGCTGTGCCAGGGCGCCTGCGATTGGCCCTGGTCCTCGCTGCACCGTTTCCTCGCCTCCGGTTTCAGCGCGCCGGAATCGCTGGTGCTGCCGCCTTGGACGCGGCCGCTGGCGCCCCCACCCGCGGCGCTGCACCTGGGGGCGCATCCCTGACATCGACCGTGATGGGCGAGCACGGAGCGCCCAAGCGACGCTACCCGCTCGATCGCCAGCAACGCCGGCAAAACAAAAGGGCCCCGCAGGGCCCTTTGTCGTTACATGACGCGTCGATCAGAACTGGTACTTGGCGCCGACGGTGAAGACGTCCGGCTTCGGACCGAAGTCTTTTTTCTTGCCGTAGCGCTCGTACTCGGCGATCAGCGACACTTGCTGGTTGACGTTGTACTGCATGCCCAGCGCACCGTAGGCGCCGTTGTCGCTCTCGCTGCGGCTCAGGCCCGGGGTAGCCGAATCCAGCTCCGCCTTGGTGTGGGTCACGCCCAGCTTGCCGTAGACCGAGAACTTGTCGTTCAGCGGTGCGCGTGCGGTACCGGCGATGTAGGCGCCGTAGCCATCCGATTCGGTGGAAGCGGTAGCGCCGTTCAGGTTATAGGTGCCACGTGCCTTGCGGAAGTCGGTGTAGCCGGCTTCGACGCCGAAGTTTTCGTTCAGTTCAGCACCACCGAAGACTTTGCCCGAAAACTTGTAACCGTCGTTGTCGACCATGGCGGCGCCCGGGACGTTGTACTCGCGGTCGGCACCGGATGCGCCGATACCGATGTAGGGACGCGGGGTGATGGTGGACTGGGCCTGGGCGGCGGTCATGACGGCGGTACCTGCGATCAGTGCAAAAATGAGCTTTTTCATACGGAATCCTTTTTGACGTTTTTAGACTGGCTCGCCATTCCTAAGTGAATCGCGATGAGTCCAAGATAACACTGGTCAAAAGCTTAAGGCAGTGGGAATCCCGTAAGAACTGTAAGCAAACGTAACATAAATGACTTACGGTTCAGTTATTTTTGACGTCAAATTGACGTGTGAAGACGTCACATTACGCGATGAACCGGAAGGTTAAATTGATGCGTTCTCCGAGGGAGCGCGCGGCTTTATGGATGCCGTGGAGCCAGTTACTTTGTAAGCTTCCACTCATCAATAACAAGCTGCCATCATGCAGGTCGAGCTTGAATGTGCGTTTGTTGCGTTTATGCCGCAGTATGAAGCTGCGTGTGGCGCCAAAACTGAGCGAAGCGATCGCCGGTTCCGGTCCCAGTTCGGGTTCGTCGTCGCTGTGCATGCCCATGCTGTCGCGTTCATTGCGGTAATAGTTCAGCAGTACGCTGTTGAAGCGGCAGCCACAGGCAGCCTCGACTGCCGCGCGCAATTCGGCCAGCAGCGGCGTCCACGGCAGCGGGTCCAGGCGCAGGCCGGAATAGGTATAACTGGCGTCGCCATACCAGGCGGTCAGCCGCGGTTGCAGGTGCTGCTTGCCGAAAAGAACGATACTGTCCTGGCGCCAGGGCGTCTCGTCGCGCAGGCGTGTGAAGATATTGCCAGTCGGATACGGCAGGGGCAGGCGCGCCATCAAGGCTAATGCCCCATCCTCGATGGGAATCGGCACCAGCGTGCCGGGAGAGTCGAACAGGTCCATTCGGCAACTTTAACGCTTATCATGTGCTTTCCTCCACACCGACGACACACGGCATGAACAAACGCGCGTTCTTCGGCGCGGCGCTGGCAACAGCCGCCCTGCCCTCCCTGCCAGCCATGGCAGCGCCCAAGGCCGGGCCAGGCAACGGCCCGGCACTGCTGACCATGACCGGAGCGATCTCGCGCCCCAACCGCGGCGCGCTCGATCCTGCGCTCGACCAGATGATGGCCAAGCACAAGCTGGCGTTTACCAGTGCCTGCGCGCTCGACTTCGCCGCATTGGCGCGCCTGCCGGCGCAGACCATCCGCCCGACGCTGGAATACGACGGCAAGCCGCACTCCTTGCGCGGACCGCTGCTGCTGGACGTATTGGCGTTGGTCGGCGCGAAACTGAATGACGCTACGCGCCTGGCGCTGCGCGCGGTCGACGGCTATGCGGCCGTGATCGGCGTGCGGCAGGCGCGCGCACAGTGTTTCATCGTCGCCACCCACCTGGACGGCGCGCCGATGGCCTTGGGAGGACTGGGGCCCTTGTGGGCCGTATTCGACGCCGACCGGGTGCCGGAAATGGCGGCGCTGCCGGTCAACCAGCGCTTTGGCGCTTGTCCCTGGGCGCTCTACCACATCGAAGTCGGCGTATAGATAAGTTCAGGCGTAGGCTTCGGCCATTGTCATGACGCGCGGCGCCACGGCAATGCCGACGTGGCCGAACAGGGTGTCGATGGCGGACAGGTTGGCGCTGCACTCCTCGGCCTTCCAGCCCTTGAACAGGTCGGTGCCGTCCTTCTCGAAGTGCAAGTCGAGCACGCGGCCACCGTCGCGGTGCGTATAGCTCTTCTGGTAAAAACCCTTGAAGCCCAGCTCGGCCAGGGCCGCGAGCACCGAATGCGGCGGATTGTCGGGATCGGTCGCGAGATACACGCCAAAGGTCTTGCCCGGCGGCTTCGCGGCGACATCGACTTCATAGATGCCCGGAGCCCTGGTGCTTGCGGTACTCTTCAAAAACAACATGCTGCCTCCTGCGTCGAGCCGGCCCGGGTGCGACGCGCACCAGCCGCCGGGTATTGACGTTTTCAGCAGACAAGCTTATTTCTGTTTAAGTACTTTGTCGATGCCTGGATGCAATATTCTTGCTCTAGTGCATCAATAATCCAACGACCGTGGCTGCGACCAGGGCGCCACACGCAAGCATGCCAAGAACGAAGCCGAGTTCGCGCTTGGCCGGATCGCGGTAATAGCCGAGCGCATACAGGACGCGCGCGACGCACCACAGCGTGCCGCCGGCGGCCGCCCACGCGTCGCCCAGGTACCAGGCGCACAGCCACAGCGGCACCAGCACCAGCGGCAGCTGCTCGAGCGTGTTGGCCTGCACCCGCTGGCGGCTCTGGAAGGCCTCGGGTCCCTCCATCGACGGCGCCGGCACCTTGTAGCGCACGCGCGCCATGCCGGCGA
>DOUW01000297.1 GCA_003520365.1 Massilia sp. | reverse complement strand
GCCCACCTGGCGCGACGAGCACCTGGTGCGCCTGCTGCGCGAGCGCCTGGCCAAGCTGGTGCTCGACGCCCCCGTGATCGCCCTGGTGCTCGACGCCAGCCAAGTGCAGCCGATGGCGCCGCCGAGCGAGTCGCTGTTCCCCGAGCCCGGCGGCAGCGAGGAAGACCGCCTGCGCATGCTGGAACTGCTGGTCGCGCGCCTCGGCCCCGAGAACGTGCTGCAAGCGCTGCCGCAGGCCGACTACCGGCCCGAGGTGGCGAACAGCTGGGTTCCGGTGCAGCAGAAGGTGCGCGAGAAGGAGCGTGCATCGCAGATGCCGCCCGACGTCGACAGCCTGCCGCGCCCGACCTGGATCCTGGCCAAGCCGATCGCGCTCCTGATGCGCAACCACCGGCCGTTCTACGGCTCACCGTTGAGGATGGCCTCGACGCCCGAGCGCATCGAGGCCGGGNNGGAGCCAGACCCAGACGCGCGACTACTTCATCGCCGAGGGGCAGGACCATGCGCTGTACTGGGTGTACCGGGAGCGCATCGTCGGAGCGGGCGAGGATGCGGAGCCGAGGTGGTTCCTGCATGGCTTGTTCGGGTGAGCGCTCTGCGACAGCGGAAACGACGCTACAGCTTCTCGATCTGCCGGTTGATCGCCTTCTGCGCCCGCTCGTTACGCTCGCTGTAGCGGTCCGTCAGGTAGTCCGTCCGCCCGCGCATCAGCAGCGTCATCTTGAACAGCTCTTCCATCACGTCGACCACCCGGTCGTAGTAGGCCGACGGCCGCATGCGGCCAGCCTCGTCGAACTCCTTGTAGGCCATCGGCACCGAGGACTGGTTCGGGATCGTGAACATGCGCATCCAGCGCCCCAGCAGGCGCAGGGTGTTGACCACGTTGAAGGACTGCGATCCGCCGCAGACCTGCATGACGGCCAGCGTGCGGCCCTGGCTCGGGCGGATCGCGCCCATCTCCAGCGGAATCCAGTCGATCTGGTTCTTCATCACCGCCGTGATCGCGCCGTGCCGCTCGGGGCTGCACCAGACCTGGCCTTCCGACCACAGGCACAGCGCGCGCAGCTCGGCCACCTTCGGGTGGGTCTCGGGTACGCTGCCGACCATCGGCAGTTCCATCGGGTCGAAGATTTTCACCTCGGCGCCGAAGTGTTCCAGGATGCGCGCCGCCTCTTCGGTGAGGAAGCGGCTGAAGGAGCGTTCGCGCAGCGAACCGTAGAGCATCAGGATGCGCGGCGGGTGGCGCATGTCGCCGGCTGGCGCGAGCTTGTCCATCGTCGGCAGGTCCAGCAATGCCGGCTGGATGTTGGGGAGATCGGAGAGTTTGTCCATGTTGATTCCTTAGCTTAGTTCAGCTCAGGCGCACCGCCAGTGCGCTCAGGGTGACCAGGAGGATCGGCAGCGTCAGCACGATGCCGACCCGGAAGTAATAGCTCCAGGAGATACGGATACCTTTCGTCGCCAGCACGTGCAGCCAGAGCAGGGTGGCCAGGCTGCCGATCGGGGTGATCTTCGGACCGAGGTCGGCGCCGATGACGTTCGCGTAGATCATCGCCTCGCGCACCACGCCCTGGGTCGCGGTGGCGTCGATCGCCAGCGCGCCCACCAGTACCGTCGGCATGTTGTTCATGACGGACGACAGGATCGCGGTGATGAAGCCGGTGCCGAGCGCGGCGCCCCAGATGCCGTAGCCGGCGCAGCGTTCGAGCAGTACGGTGAGGTGATCGGTCAGTCCCGCGTTGCGCAGGCCATAGACCACCAGGTACATCCCCAGCGAGAACACGACCACCTGCCAGGGGGCTTCGCGCAGCACTTCCCGGGTCGAGATCCGGTGGCCGCGTGCGGCCACCGCCAGCAGGAGCACGGCGCCCACCGCGGCCACGGCACTGATCGGCATCCCGGCAGCGTCCAGCCAGAAGAACCCGATCAGCAGCAGCGCCAGCACCCACCAGCCGGCGATGAAGGTCGCGCGGTCGTGGATCGCCTCATCCGGATGCTTCAGGGAGGCCAGGTCGTAGTCGGCGGGGATGTCCTTGCGGAAGAACCAGACCAGCGCCCCCAGGGTAGCCGCCACCGACACCAGGTTCACCGGCACCATCACCGCGGCATAGCGCGCGAAGCCGATGCCGAAGTAGTCGGCCGACACGATATTGACGAGGTTCGACACGACCAGCGGCAGGCTGGCGGTGTCGGCGATGAAGCCGGCCGCCATCACGAAGGCCAGTGTCGCCTTCGGCGAAAAGCGCAGGGCGGCCAGCATGGCGATGACGATGGGCGTGAGGATCAGCGCCGCGCCGTCGTTGGCGAACAGCGCGGCGACAGTGGCGCCGAGCAGGACCAGCAGCACGAACAGGCGCCTGCCATTGCCTCCACCCCAGCGCGCCACGTGCAGGGCGGCCCATTCGAAGAAGCCCGCCTTGTCGAGCAGGAGGCTGATGACGATCACGGCGACGAAGGCGCCGGTGGCGTTCCAGACGATGTGCCAGACGACCGGGATGTCGCTGATGTGAATGACGCCTGCGAGCAGGGCGACGATGGCGCCGATGGAAGCGCTCCAGCCGATGCCTAGCCCGCGCGGCTGCCAGATGACGAAGCCAAGCGTTACCAGGAAAGTGAGGATAGCGGTCAGCACGCGTATTCTTCAGGCTGCGAGGCGGCCAATACCGCCGATACGATCGAGCTCGGCCTTGAGCCGCGCACGGTCGCTTGCCAGCGCGTCCAGCGGCAGGGCCAGGAAGGCCTCGATGCGCGCGCGCAGGATCGCATAGGCTTGCTCGAAAGCGGCGCCGATCTCTTCTTCCGTTCCTGCCGCATGGCTGGGGTCGTCGACGCCCCAGTGCGTTCGCAGGACCGGACCGAGATAGGCCGGGCAGGTTTCGCCGGCGGCGCCGGCGCAGACTGTCACCACGATGTCCGGCGTGATCGGCAGCTCGTCCCAGGACTTGCTGTAGTAGCCGCCTGTGGCGATGCCTTTGGCCGCCAGCAGGGCCAGCGCCCGCTCGTTCAGCTTGCCGGTGGGCTGGCTGCCGGCGCTGATGGCGCGCCAGCCGTCCGGCGCCAGGTGGTTGAAGACGGCTTCGCCGATGAGCGAGCGGCAGGAGTTGCCGGTGCAGAGGAAGAGGACATTCACGTCAGGTCTCGTCAGGTGGGTGGTAAGTGCTTGCTTACGCCCCGCAGGCGCCGGGTGCACAGGCAAGCTTGGTGGCCGGGCCGCAGGGCGCACCGCCGCAGCAATTCTCCGTGAGAAAAGCGAGCAGGGCATGCATCGTGTCGAACTGCGCGGCATAGATGATGAAACGGCCTTCCTGGCGAGGGACAATGAGCCCGGCGCGGGTCAGCTCTTTCAGGTGAAAGGAAAGCGAGGAGGACGGCATGCTCAGTGCCTGCGCGATCCTGCTTGCGGCCAAACCTTCGGGCCCGGCCTGCACGAGAAGCCGGAAGATCGCCAGCCGCGCCTCCTGCGCGAGGGCCGCCAGGGCCGTTACCGCATCCTTGTTGTCCATCGTCGCTCCACTAACCGATTCGATATTTCCAGTATAGTCGAAATATTGGCGCGCAGGATCTGGTACCATCCTTGCACGCATCCCCAATCGCGTGCAGAGTAGCGCCTTCATTGCAACAGAAGGACATCATGCTCACAGAACGCGTCGAGTTCCAGGGCCCGCACGGCAAGCTGGCGGCCAAGCTGGACATGCCCGACGGCACACCGCGCGCCTACGGCGTCTTCGCCCACTGCTTCACCTGCAGCAAGGACGTGCTGGCGGCAAACCGCATCTGCCATGGCCTGGCCGAGCGCGGCGTGGCCATGCTGCGTTTCGACTTCGCCGGCCTCGGCGCCAGCGCCGGCAACTTTGCCGACACCAATTTTTCGTCGAACGTGGAAGACCTGGTCGCGGCCGCCGCCTTCCTGCGCGAACATTTCGAGGCGCCGCGCCTGCTCGTCGGCCACAGCATGGGCGGCACGGCGGTGCTGGCCGCGGCGGCCCGCATTCCCGAATCGACCGCCGTGGTGACGATCGCCTCGCCGAGCGATCCGCATTACGTGGTCGACCAGCTGTTCTCAGAACATCTCGCTACGCTGGCCGAGCAGGGCGAGGCGCGGGTCAGGCTGGCGGGGCGCGATTTTCATATCCGCCAGCAGTTCGTCGAGGATGCCACGCAGCACGCATTGAGCGAACGGATCGCCCATCTCGGCCGCGCGTTGCTGGTGATGCATGCGCCGAACGACGATACCGTCGATATCGCCAACGGCCAGCGCATTTTCGAGCTGGCGCAGTATCCGAAGAGCTTCGTGTCGCTCGACGGGATGGACCACCTGGTCACAAGTAGGGACGATGCGGCGCAGGTGGCCGCGCTGATCGCGGCGTGGAGCGCGCGGTATGTCGAGAAGGTGTGATGTCCCGTAGGGTGGGCACTCCGTGCCCACGCGGAAGCCGGCACAGAGTTAGCGTGATTTGTACGTGGGAATTGGATAAGCCGCAGCGTCACCCGAGGAGGCGCCGCGACTCGATCACGGAGCCGCGATAAGACAGCCAACATGACGCGAGCGTTCGCGTGGGCACGGGGTGCCCACCCTACGATCGCGACCGTGTGAGTGACGTGGAGCGCTAGGCGATGCCGGCCGCCTTATTCGTCGAAATCTTCCGCCAGGTTCTTCCACCCGCGGCTCTTGGCAAACGCCGCGAACTCCTCCGGCGCTTCGAGCACGATCAGCTTGCGGTCCTGCAGGCCCGGATCGCTGTGGCCGAAGTCCGGGCCACGATAGCCGAGCGCGCGCAGGCGGTCGATGAGCTGCTTCACCAGGACCTTGTCCTTGTAGAGCCCGGCATCGATGGGCTGGGCGAAGTCCACGTACACGTCGATGATCCCATAACCCTCGTCGAAAATGCGGATCGCCTTGACGTCGTGGGTTTGGCCGTTACCGTCCGTGGCCTTGAAAGGCCCGGACAGTTCAATGTCTGAAGAGTCGGTAGTCATACAGCCAGCATACCACCGACCCCGATTTACTTCAGCGCCTTGTAGATCGCTTCCAGGCGGTCCGGCGTGCCCGGGATGCGTTCCAGGCGCGGGTAGCGCAAACCGTCGTGGTAGTCGAGCGAGATGGTGCGCAGGTTGTTGCCCTTGCGGACCAGCAGTTCGATCGGCGCTTTCGTGCCTTTGGCTGCCTTCACCGCCGCCTTCAGCACGTCCGGCTTGTACACGCGGTTGTTCACGGCCACGATGGTCGTGTTGCCGGCCAGGCCAGCGCGGAAGCCCACGCCGTCCCAGATCACGTTGCTCACGCCGCCGTCGGCGCGCACCGAGAAGCCCAGCGAGTAGCTGAAGTCGGCCGACTTGCTGCGTTCTTCCAGGGCCTTGATGGCGTCGGTCGGGGTGTCGGTGTAGACCAGCTTCCAGCCGGCGCGCTGGAGGCCGTCGAGCGGCGCGCCCGGGCCGTGGCCTTCGACGCGCGAACGCAGGAAGGGCGCCCAGTCGAACTTCTGCACGCGGTCGAGTTGCGCGACGACGTCTTCGAAGGTGTAGAAGGCCGGCAGCATGCTGCCGTTATTGATGCCGTAGAAAGCGCGCGCGAAGTCGTCGAGCGAGCGCTTGTCGCCGGACAGTTCGCGGATCTTGGTGTCGACGTCGAGCCAGATCAGCGCGCCTTCCGAGTAGTAGTCCTCGCTGCGCTGCCAGTTGCTCCAGGCCAGCGCGCGGCGGCCGGCGATGATCGGGTCGTTTACCGTGTCCTGCATTGCGCGCCAGGCGCGGCCCTGGGTGTTGTCGTAGCGCGCCGCGGTGGCGGCCAGCGCGTCGCGCGCGTGCGCCTGCGACACCAGGCCCGAACGGGCGGCGATGATGCCGCCCCAGTACTGGGTCTGGCCTTCGTAGACCCACAGCAGGCTGTTCTGCAGCGGGGTGTTGAAGTTCGGGACGTCCTGGCCGGCCGGGCGGCGGAACTTGCCGTTCCAGGAGTGGGTGTACTCGTGCGGCAGCAGGTCGCGCCCGGCTTCGCTGCGCGCCCAGTCGGTGAAGTAGCCCGGCTTGACGCCGTTTTCGCTCGACTGGTGGTGCTCGCGGCCGATGCCGCCGAATTCGTCCGACAGCGCCAGCAGGAAGTCGTAGTGCTGGTAGTGGTGCGAGCCGAACAGCTTGAGCGATTGCTGGACCATCGCGCGGTGGGCGGCGATCTGCTCGGGCTTGGCTTCCAGGCTTTCCGGATTGTCGGCGACCACGTTCAGCGAGACGCGCACCTTGGCGCCCGGGTCGAGGTCGTACTGCTTGAAGTGGCGGCCGGCGAACAGCGGCGAATCGATCAGGGTTTCCAGGTCGTGGGCCTTGAAACGGATCTCGTTACCTTCACGTTCAGCGGTCTCCAGCGCGGTGCCGTACTGCCAGCCGGCGGGCAGCGTCAGCGAAGGCTGGACCGTGATGCGGCGCGCCACGTAGCCGGCCGGGTAGAGCGTCACCGACGGCCATTGCAGGCCGATGATGTCGTCGGTCATGACGATGCGGCCCTGGCTCGAGTCGAGCGGCGACAGGAACTGGTATTCGACGTCCAGCGTCGACGCTCCCTCGGGCACGGTGACGTGGAAAGCGAACACCTCGACCGGATCGCGCGTCCACTCGACCGGCTTGCCGTTGGCCGTGAATTTCAGGCCTGCCAGTTGCGTCAGCGGGCCGCTCGGACCGTGGTTCGCCGGCAGCCATTGCGGGTACAGGAAGGTCATCGGGCCGGGCTTGACCGGCACCGTCATGCGCATGCGGAAGATCTGCTGCGAGAGGTTGGTCGCGTCGACATTCAGGACGATGGTGCCGGGGTAGGGCTGGTCGACCGGCGCCGGTACGGCGGCCTGTGCGGGGAAGGCCAGCGCGAGCGCCAGGGCGAGGGTGGAGGCCGTCTTGGCGGCGAAGGAAAACGGGGCGAGAGTGCGCATCTTTTGATGTGTTCGGGTAACAAAACCGGACGAGTGTAGCACGCAGCCCGTGGGGAAACCCGATGAAATACTCCGAAACATCGTTGCAAATAAAATTTGCAAAACGGACTAAAAATCCGTATTTCGTATCCCTTGAAAAGCGCATGGGATGGCATTAGATTGGTCCCAACGGATGCTCACGATGAGGTCCGTCAACATATCGCTTAACTTTGAAAAGGATATTTATCATGCGTACTTTCGATCTGACTCCCCTGTACCGTTCCGCCATCGGTTTTGACCGCCTGGCCAGCCTGCTCGAGCAACGCGCCGAGTCGCAGCCGAGCTACCCGCCGTACAACATCGAGCTGGTCGCCGAGGACAAATACCGCATCGTGATGGCCCTTGCCGGCTTCACCCGCGACGAAGTGGAAATCGTCGCCGAGCGCGACACCCTGCACGTGACCGGTCGCAAGCAGAAGGACGAGACCCAGCGTACCTACCTGCACCGCGGCATCGCCGCCCGCGACTTCGAACAGCGCTTCCAGCTGGCGAACCACGTGAAGGTCACCACCGCCTCGTTCGACAACGGCATGCTGACCATCGAACTGGTGCGCGAAGTGCCCGAGGCCCTCAAGCCGCGCAAGATCGCGATTGGCGACGGCAACGGCACCATCGACAATGTTCAGCAAATCGAACAGCGTCAAGCCGCTTAAACGGCACTAGGCAGTAGCGAAAGAGGGTGCCCGCCGGGCGCCCTTTTTTACGTCCCGGGGCGGACAGAATTGTCCGGATGGGCGTGGGGTGGGCGGCTATGCCGCCCACCCTTCGTCCCATGCGATCCACGCAACGGCCCGCCCCAAAGATGAGTTTTAAGCATGTTCTAAGACAGATCGGCGACACTACAACCATCGATGATCCGTCATCGACCAACACCAACATCCAGGAGCACGTCCATGCAAAACGAAGGTGCAATCACTGCCATCACCGCAAAACGTCTCACGCTGGCGCTGTGCGCGGCGGGCGTTATTGGCGGCGCGGTCGGTGCGGTTGCAGTCAACCACAACAACGCCACCGCCCAGGCGACGCCGCCGGCCGCTGCCACGGCGGCGGCACCGGCTGCTCCGGTCC